>JAFVBP010000013.1 GCA_017479925.1 Selenomonadaceae bacterium
ACGAACCGCCGCGTCACCGACGAACCGCCGAGTTACCTACGAACAGCCGCGTCACCGACGAACGGCCGTGTCACCTACAAGCCTCCGGGTCAACGACGAACCGCCGCGTCACCGACGAACCGCCGTGTTATCTACGAACCGCCGCGTCACCGACGAATTGCCGTATCACCGACGAATTGCCACGTCACCGACGAATTGCCACGTCACCGACGAATTGCCGTGTCACCGACAAACCGCCGCCTCAACGACGAACCGTCGCGTCACCGACAAACTGCAGCGTTAACGACTGCAACGGTAATTTCGGCCGTCATGGATGACGGGCAACGTGACGTTGCATCCAATTAGTTTGACGTTATCACTTCGATTGGCGAGACGGCTAACAAATTGTTCCCCCGCTTTTAAAGCGGGTCTTTTGCGCCAAAAGAAAGTAACACAACACGCCAAAAATTTTTGTAAGGCTTGCAATTAACTACGCCGCAGATTAGAATTGCGCGAGAATTCACTAACGGAGGCAACGACATTGAACAACATTCCGAAGAATTACGAACCGCAAAAGTTCGAGCGCGAAATCTACGCCGCTTGGGAACGCGATAACAATTTCCACACCACCGCGGACGCGCCCGGTGAGCCGTATTGCATCGTCATTCCGCCGCCCAACGTCACCGGTCAACTGCACATGGGTCACGCGCTGGACGAAACGCTTCAAGACATTTTGATTCGCTACCACCGCATGAAGGGCGACAATACGCTCTGGATGCCCGGCACAGATCACGCGGGTATCGCAACTCAAGCCAAAGTCGAAGAATCCCTGCGCGGCGAAGGCACCAACCGTTACGAACTCGGTCGCGAAAAATTTCTTGAACGCGTGTGGCAGTGGAAAGAAAAATTCGGCAACCGTATCAGCTACCAACTTCGCACGCTCGGTTCAAGTTGCGATTGGGAACGCGAACGTTTCACCATGGACGCGGGTTGCAGTGCCGCCGTGCGAAAAGTTTTCGTCACGCTGTACAACGAAGGCTTGATTTATCGCGGCACGCGCATAACCAACTGGTGCCCGAAGTGCAACACCGCAATCAGCGACATCGAAGTCGATCACGAGGACGAAGCCGGTCACCTGTGGCATTTGCGTTACCCGTTCAAGGACGGCAGCGGCTACATTGAAGTTGCGACGACGCGTCCCGAAACCATGTTGGGCGACACGGGCGTTGCGGTTCACCCTGACGACGAACGTTATAAAAATCTCGTCGGCAAGACGTTGATTCTGCCGCTTGTCAACCGCGAAATTCCGCTGTTCGCCGACAGCTACGTCGATAAAAGTTTCGGCACGGGCGCGGTCAAAGTCACACCCGCTCACGACCCGAACGATTTTGAAATGGGACTTCGCCACAATCTCGAACAGATCAAAGTCATCAACAACGACGGCACCATGTCCGATAACGTCGGCAAGTACAGCGGACTTGACCGCTACGAATGCCGCAAGGTGATTCTCGACGACCTGCAAGCCGGCGGTTTTTTGGTGTCCGTGGAAGAGCACAATCACGCCGTCGGACATTGTTCGCGCTGTCACACGACGATTGAGCCGCTCGTCAGCGAACAGTGGTTCGTCAAAATGGAGACGCTTGCCAAGCCCGCGATTGACGCCGTCAAGTCGGGCGCGATTAAATTTGTCCCCGAACGTTTCACGAAAATTTACGTCAACTGGCTTGAAAATATCCGCGACTGGTGTATCAGCCGCCAACTGTGGTGGGGTCATCAAATTCCCGCGTGGTACTGCGACGATTGCGGCGAAATGACCGTGTCCGAAGTCGACATCGACACGTGCCCGCATTGTCACGGGAAAAATCTTCGCCGCGAAGAAGACGTGCTCGATACCTGGTTTTCAAGTGCGCTGTGGCCGTTTTCGACGCTCGGTTACCCGAACGAAACGCCCGAACTCAAAAAGTTTTACCCGACAAGCGTCCTCGTGACGGGCTACGACATAATTTTTTTCTGGGTCGTGCGCATGGTGATGATGGGCTTGAAGTTCCGCGGCGACGTGCCGTTTAAACACGTGTTTATTCACGGGCTTGTTCGCGACGAACTCGGTCGCAAGATGACAAAATCGCTCGGCAACGGCATTGACCCCGTCGAAATTATCGACACTTACGGCGCGGATTCGTTACGCTTCACTTTAGTGACGGGCAACACGCCGGGCAACGACATGCGATTTTTCCGCGCGAAGGTCGAGGCGTCAAGAAATTTCGCGAATAAAATTTGGAACGCGTCTCGCTTCGTCTTGATGAATTTGGACGGCTTCGACAAGACGTTTAAACCTGCGCGCAAAGATTTTGAGCTGTCCGACCTGTGGATTATTTATCGGTTGGCGAATCGAATCAAAGCCGTCACCGACAACCTCGAAAAATTTGAACTCGGCGAGGCGGCACGGCAGTTGTACGAATTCATCTGGTTTGAGTTCTGCGACTACTACATTGAGCTGACGAAACCGCGTCTGTACGGCGACAATCCGCGTGCGAAGGCGACGGCTCTGTTCGTGCTGACGACGGTGCTTGAATGCGCGTTGCGGCTGTTGCATCCGTTCATGCCGTTTTTGACGGAGGCGATTCGTCAACAGTTGCCCAACGCGACGGCTTCAATCATGCTTGCGAAGTGGCCGACCGTCGCCGAATTGGACGACCTGCTCGTCAAAAAATCGCGAATCGAAACCTGCGCGAAAATCATCTTGAACATCGTCAAAGCCGTGCGCAATTTGAAAACTGAAGTCGGCATCGATTCACGCAAGAAAACGCGGATTGTCCTGCGCATGTCGAACACCAGAGACCGCCGAATGGTCATGCAAGTTTCGCAATACGTGACGATTTTGGCTTGCGCGGAGCCGATTGAACTCTCGGACGAAAAGCCCGCACACGCGTTGAGTGCAGTCGTCGACGGCGCGGAAATTTTCATGCCGCTCGAAGGTTTAATCGACGCCGACAAAGAAATTGCACGCCTCACGAAGGAACGCGACAAGTTGCAAAAATATATCACGTCGACGGAAGCACGGCTTGCCAATCCGAAATTCGTCGGCAAAGCACCCGCCAACGTCGTCGAAGCCGAACACGTCAAACTTGCGACGGCACGCGACAAAGTCACGGCACTTGACGGACAAATCGCGCAGTTGAAGTCGTTATGAACACCTTCGACGACGCGCTTAAATATCTCGAACACCTGTGCATTTTCGGCATCAAGGCAGGTTTGAGCCGTACGCTTGAACTTGTCGACAGGCTCGGCAACCCGCAGAATTGTTATCGCACGGTTCACGTCGCGGGCACCAACGGCAAAGGCTCCGTCTGCGCAATGTTGGCTGAAATTTTGCGGACGGCGGGTTACCGCGTCGGATTGTTCACGTCGCCGCATTTGGAAAGTTACTGCGAACGAATCAAAGTTGACGGTGTCGACATTTCCGAAGCCGACTTCGCCGAAGAAATTTTCCGCGTCAAAGCGACGGGCGTCGATTGTTCGCATTTTGAGACTTTGACGGGCGCGGCATTTGACTACTTCAAACGTCGCGGCGTCGACATTGCCGTTGTCGAAGTCGGCTTGGGCGGCACGCTCGATTCAACCAACGTCGTCACGCCTGAAGTTGCCGTTATCACCAACGTTGCCCGCGACCATGAAAACATTTTGGGCGACCTCGACAACATTGCGCGTAACAAGGCGGGCATCATCAAGCCGAACGTGCCTTGCGTGACGGGCGCGACGGGCAGACCGTTGGAAATTATCCGCTCCGTTGCCGCCGAAATGAATTCGCCGCTCGTTGAGGTGACGGCTC
>JAFVBP010000135.1 GCA_017479925.1 Selenomonadaceae bacterium
GCCGATTTGAAGTACGACAAACTTCAACCGCGCCTGTCGTATCGGGCAATGGTTCGCGGCGAAATTTCCAAAGGCGAAGCGTTAATCTTCGTCGCGCTGTGCATGGTTGTTTTGGTCGTGACGGTCGCGCAACTGCCGCCGATATGTTTGAAGTTGTTGCCCGTCGCGGCGATACCGTTCGTCGTGTACCCGTTCACGAAACGATTCACGCCGTGGTGTCATCTGTTTTTGGGACTGGCAATCGCAATGGCACCCGCAGGCGCATGGGTCGCCGTCACCGAAAAAATTTCCCCGCCGATGGTGATTTTGTGCGTCGCCGTCGCGTTGTGGATTGGTGCCTTCGATGCGGTTTACGGCGCGCAGGATGAAAAATATGACAAGATGCAAAAACTTCACTCGTTGGCGACGCGTTACGGTCAAGCGGGTGCGCTGTTAATCGCACGGCTGTTGCATATCGTATCAATCGCCTGCTTCGTGACGGTCGGCGCAATGCTCGACCTCGGCAGTTTGTACTTCGTCGGAGTTTTCGTCGCCGCGCTTGCACTGATTTATCAGCACGCAATCGTTCGACCGGGCGATTATCGCGAAGTGACGCAGGCTTACTTCATGCGAAACGGCATTGTTTCCGTCGCAATTTTCGTGTTCACCTGGCTAAGCTACGATTGACTTCAAAATATTTTCAGCCGCCTTCGGGCGGTTTTTTAGTCGGCGAGCGATTAAATTTTTATTAAGATTCGCTTTTCGCTTATGGACAAGCCCAAAATTATCGATTAAAATAGCGACGCAACGAATAACTTTCAGTCTTATTTCAGAGGAGTGGTGCCATCATGAAAAACAAAATCACGGTCAACAAACTCAACGAGAAACTTCACTTCTATCTTATCTCGAACGGCAAGCGTTACTATTTGTTCACGCAGGATTTTTCCAAGGGCGTCTACCAGTTTTTCAAGAGCGGGCGTTCTGAAGCCGAATTGCACAAATACAACCTGTGGCGCAAGAATCCGCGTTTGGACAAGACGATCGAAAAAATCCCGATGTACATGCGCTACGTGCTCAAAGAGGACAACGCCGCGTGACGGCAACTTAACCGAAAAAAATTGCCCCGTCGAAGTTTGACGGGGTTTTTTTGTGTCGTTGTGCACGACAGGCGGTTGTTTGTGACGGTTGCGGCGACGCGTTGGTTTTTTGTCGTTGCGCACGACGGGCAACTTGTTTGTGACGGTTACGGTGTCACTTCGATTGTCGTTGCGCACGACTGGCGTTGTTGAAATCTACTTTCTTTGAGCGAGCAAAGAAAGTAGCAAAGAAACTCGCGCCTACGCGGCGGGCGACGGTATTGGTACCGCGCACGTTGTCGAAAGCCGAAGTCGCTCGTTCCCGCTGCGATACATCCTGTATCGCGGCGCGGGTAGCGGCCGTCATCCATGACGGCCGGAATTACCGTTGCTGTGGTTGTCATTAAGAATTGCTCATTGCAGTTTCGTCATCCGTGACGGCTGTGTCGTTCGTAACGTCAACGACGCGGCATTGATAGGCTCCGTGAATTCGCGGAATTTTTTTCGCAGGCTGACCGTAAGCGTCCAACAGCTCGAAAACGTACTTCATGACGACCGCGACGGGAATTTTCTTCATGCACGCAAGGTTGTCGTCGCCTTCACGCGGGCAAGTGTGTTGTCCGCACGGGTGACACGGTTCGGGCGACTTGACCAAAACGTCCTTCGCGTCGTACGGATAAAAGCCCGGCACGGGTGACGCGCCGAACATCGTCACAATCGGAATATTTCGCGCAACGCCAATGTGCATTGGTCCCGAATCGGTCGTCAAAAACAGGACGCAGTTGTCCAGAAAGCCCGCAAGTATCGCCAAACTGAATTCGCCCGTGAAAATTTTCATGCGCTCGTTTGAACGGTGACGCATTTTCGCGACGCAACTCGAAACAATTTGAGTGTCCATAGTTCCGCCAAGAAAAGCGACGCCGTAGCCGCGCTCAAGCAAAATGTCAGCACACTCGGCGAAGTACGAATCAAGCCAACGTTTGGTCAACCAACTCGCGCCGATATTGAACGCCACGACTTTGACGCCGTCCGAAAAGTTGTCGCGGAAAATTTTCGTCGCCTCACGTGACGCCGCGTCCGAAATCCACATTTCAAGACCGTTGTCGAAAAATTTTTCAATGCCGCAAGCTTCGCGCAGAACGTCGAAGTGCGAATGCACTTGATGTTGTGAGCCGGGCACGTATTGCGTCTTAAAGCCGTGCTTGATGTGACGCGCAATCGACGGATTAGGCATGGTTTTTGTGAACAGCCACGAAAACAGCGGCTTCGAGTAGCCGACGATTTTTTTTGCACCGCTGAAGGCAGCCAACGCGCTCGCCCGTTCGTTTCGGTGCAGGTTGATGACCAGGTCGAATTTCTTTGCGCGAATCTTGAAGATAAATTTCGCGAACGTCAACAGGTGGTCGTCAACGCCTTTTTTGTCAAGCAAAATGCACTCGTCGAGATTTTCATTGCGGTCGACGAGGTCGGCAAGTTTTTTGTCGGCAAGCAAGGCGATATGCGCGTTCGGGAAATTTTTTCGCAAGGTCGTCAATGCGGGCGTCACCAACATCAAATCGCCCAGGTGCATCAGGTTGATAACAAGAATTTTCATGAACTGCTCCTCAATGAACACGCGGGCAACAGCCACAGGTACCACGCCGCCAAAACGCCGACGACGGGCGCGCCAATGAGCGTGAACGGCACGGCGCAGGCGATTGACCACGGCACGAGCGGCGACACGATTACCGCCGAATTTTCCAGGTGCAACGCGAAAATTTCGGCACGCGGCTCCACTTTCGCGCACAGGCGGTGAGTCAACATTATCGACAGCGTTTGATTGCACGCGACCATTGCCGTGACGATTGACGCCGCCAACACGCTTGCGAACGGTGAAAATTTTTTGCCCGCCGCCGTGAAAAGTTTTTGCAGACCGTTGAGAAAGCCCGTCGCATTGAAGATACCCGCGTAACAACTCGACAGACAGACAATCGCCGTGACGTTCGCCATTGAAACAATGCCGCCGCCGCTTAAAATTCGTGCAAGTTCGCTGTCGTCGGGGAAAAATCCGACCACGGAAATTTTCAGCAGGTCGACGATTGACGCGCCTTGATAAATTACCGCGACAATTGCGCACGCCAAAATACTTGCGATCATCGTCAATTGCACGCGAATTCTCAACAGGCTCAGCACGACAATCAGCACGGCGGGGACGAGCACGACGACATTTATCTCGAATGCACGGGCGAAAATTTCTTTAACGTCGACGCCCGCGCCGTCGCCCGTCAAAAAAATTCCCGCCGCCAAATACATTGCGCTTGCCAAAGTCAGCGGGATTATCGACGTGCGAATCATGTTGCCGAGGTTGCGGAAAATGTCCGTGTGCGTCAACGTAGCCACGAGTAACGCGCTTGTCGACATCGGCGAACAGCGGTCACCGAAATACGCGCCCGACAAAATCGCGCCGCCCGTCAGCCACAGCGGTACGCCGAAACTTTCTGCCGTCGCCGCGCAGATTACGCCCATTGTCGCGCCCGTGCCGAAAGCCGTTCCCGTCAACACCGAAACCAACGCGCACAGCCAAAACGACAGCAACAAAATTATCGCGGGTGTGAAAAAGTCCGCCGTGTAAAAAATTATCGCGCCGATAACGCCCGACGCACGCCAAAAGCCCGTCAGCACGCCGATTAGCAAAAACGTCAGCAATATCATTTTTATCGGACGGACGCCGTCGAGCCACATGTCGACAACTTTTCGCGGTGAGTGCCCGACTTCCAGCGCGTAGCCCGAAAAAATTATCAGCCCGAAAATCAGCGCGAACAAAATCGGCACGTTCGACGCCACACAGGCAATCAACGCCGCCGAAAATATTCCGAGCAAAAAAATTTCCGTCATGAGTCACCTGCCGAGTGCGTGAAAAATTTCTTCGCAATGCCGCATGTATTCGCGCTGAAACGAAATTAAATCCCGACCGTAACGCAGACCGCCGGCTTCAAGTGCCTTAATCAACGTCGCGTCGTAATCCGCAGAAATTATCAGGTGCGGCAAATTTTTAACCGTCACGTCGCTGAACAAAGCTCCGCAGGTGCTGTCGTCGCGAATAAAAATTTTGTCGGACAGAAAATTTTCCTCCGTCAACAGGCGCGACAAAATTTTAATTGCGTCGGGCGAACGGATGACTTGCACGGACGAGAAACGCTTCGTCGGCAGGTAACGCGAAATTGACTGCCCGTGTTCAATGCGGCGAAGTAAACGGGTCATGGCAACGTTTGTCAACGAAATCTCCAGACGCTTTTCGTAATCGTCATTGCCCATCATGTCGCGAAATGGCTGTAAATCGTAGCCGAAACGCCGAAAAGTTTTGACGTAAAAATCCGCGCTGAACTTGTTCCAATAGTGACAACCGAACGGCAAGCCGAAACGTTTCACGTGCCGAGCGATATGCCACTCCCGCGAAAAAAGTTTGGCGACTTCGACGGGCGCGACGTTGAAATTAAATTCGTCGAGCGTGCCGCAAAGCGAAAAAAACATGTCTTCGGAGTATGACGCCAAAAAACTTTTTCCGTCGGGCGAAGCAAGCACTTGCGTCAAAAGATCGCGACACGCCTTGACTTTGCGGAGCGAAAAGCCGCCGTTGCCGACACGCGGACTTTGCTTGCCGCGGTATCTGCGATAAACCATGCGCGACCACGGTGTACCGATATAATCGTAACCGAGCGCGCAGAATTCTTTCAACGCGTCGTAGAAGACGAAAGCGTCCGTCTGGTAAATCAAAATGTAGTCGAAATCCGCGAACGTCGCGTAAAATTGCGGCGACAACATCAGCCGGCTGTAAGTCTTGACGCTTCGGAAATATTCTGCGGGGAACTGTGCAATCATGTCGCCTGCCTCGACGAATGAAAAATTTTTTCCGACGGGTGCGGCGAAAACGAGCGGGTAACGTTCCAAAATTTTTCGGCACTGCGCAAGAGAAATTTTTTCGAGTTCGTCAAGTTCACGGTAAACGGGCATGACGACCGCGACTTTCGTTGACAATTAAATCACCTCACCTGCCGAGACCGTGGAAAATTTCTTCGCAAGACTTCAGATATTCGCGCTGAAACGAAATGAAATCCCGACCGTAATGAAGTCCGCCGCGTTCGAGAGCGTCAATCAACGTCGCGTCATAATCCGCAGAAATTATCAGATGCGGCAATTTTTCAACCGTCACGTCACGGAGCCAGTCAACCTGCGCGTCGCGAATAAAAATGTCGTTAGCCGAAAAATTATCTTCCGCCGACAACAGCGATAAAATTTTCAGCGCGGCGGGTGAACGAACAACTTGCACGGATGCAAAATTTTTTGTCGGCAGGTACCGCGACATCGGACGCCCGTTCGACAGGCGACGGCTGAAACGTTCCAGCGCAATCACGCGGAGCCACTGCGTCAATTTCGGTTCGCCCGTCGTCGGCACGTTGTCCGTCAACGGCAAGTTCAAAATCGGCGCAAGAAAATTCTTCACGTAAAACGCTTCCGCCGTGTTGTACCAGGCATGACAGCCGAAGGGCAATTCGCCGCCGTTTTTGCGAATGCAACGTTCGGGGCTGTGCTCCATCGAAAATTTGTACGCGACATCAATCGGCGCGACGCGGAAATTGCAATCGTCACGCGAGCCGCAGTAAGACAAAATCGCGTCTTCGTTCAAGTCCGCGAATCGCTCAACAATGTCGCCGCGCTCCGACAAAAGTTTTCGACACGATTTAACTTTGCGCAACGAAAAGCCGCCGTTGCCGACACGCAAAAATTTCCCGCCGACCTTGGCAAGATACGACCACGGTGCACCGATATAATCGTAACCGAGCGAACAAAAATCTTCCAGCGCGTCATAAAAGACGAAAGCGTCTGTCTGGTAAATCAAAATGTAGTCGAAGTCCGCGAACGTCGCATAAAACTGCGGCGACAACATCAGCCGACTGTAAGTCTTTGTGCTTTGGAAATTTTCTGCGGGAAATTCGGCAACCGTGTCGCCCGCTTCGACGAACGAAAACTTTTTCCCGACGGGCGCGACGAAAATTATCGGGTAACGTCCCAAAACTTTTCGACACTGCGTCAGCGAAATTTTTTCGAGTTCGTCAAGTTCACGGTAAACGGGCATGACGACCGCGACTTTCGTTGACAATGAAATCACCTCACCTGCCGAGCGCGTGAAAAATTTCTTCGCAACGGGTCAGATATTCGCGCCGAAACGACACGAAATCCCGACCGTAACGAAGTCCGCCGCGTTCAAGTGCCGCAATCAACGGCGCATCGTCATCGCCCGCAGAAATCAGCAAATGCGGCAAATTTTTAACCGTCACGTCACGGAGCCAATCAATCTGCGCGTCACGAATAAAAATTTCGTTCGCCGAAAAATTGTCTTCCGTCGACAGGCGCGACAAAATTTTCATTGCGTCGGGCGAACGAACGACTTGCACGGTGGCGAAATTTTTTATCGGCAGGTAATGTGAAATCGACTGCCCGCGCTCAATTCGACGAATCAGACGCGCCTCAGCCAATTTTGCCAACAAGCCCGGTACCTGATAATTGCAATCTTCGTTGTCCAATCGCGAACGAAACGGCTGTAAATCGTAACCGAAAAGCCGAAAAGTTTCGACGTAAAAATCCGCGCCGAACTTCGTCCAGTCATGGCAACCGAACGGCAAGCCGCCGATTTTTTTTGCGTGACGGGCAGGCAAATAGTCCGCCGCAAAAAGTTCGGCAACATTGACGGGCGCGACGTGAAAGTTAAACTCCTTGAGCGTGCCGCAGACGGCAAAAAAAGCATCCTCGCCGAAGTAGTCGAGAATGGCTCTTCGATTCGGCATTGCGGCAACTTCCGCGACGATTTTTTGACACGCCTTGACTTTTCGCAGACAAAAGCCGCCGTTGCCGACACGCGGAGTTTTCGGTTTGCGCGAACCCAGCCAGGCATAATACGGCCACGGTGCACCGATATAATCGTAACCGAGAGCGCAAAAATCTTCCAGCGCGTCATAAAATACGAAGGCGTCAAGCTGATACAGCAAGATGTAATCGAAATCCTTGAACGGCTCATAGAAAAACGGCATCATCAACAGATCGCTGTAAGCTCTGACGCTTTTGAAACATTTCGCGGGAAAATGCACAATCATATCGCCCGCCGCGAAGTACGAAAAATTTTTTCCGACAGGCGCGACGAAAATCAGCGGGTAATGTCCCAAAACTTTTCGACACTGCGCAAGAGAAATTTTTTCGAGTTCGTCAAGTTCGTCTTTGTATGCCGGAATGACGACCGCGACTTTCGTTGACAATTAAATCACCTCAACCGTCGATAAGCGTGAACTTAGCGCGAATTTCGCCTGCCGAATTTGCGGATAACCTGCACACAACGGCTCACGTATTCGCGCTGAAACGACACGAAATCCCGACCGTAATGCAGTCCGCCGCGTTCAAGTGCCTTGACAAGCGACACGTCGTAATACGCAACAATCAGCAAATGCGGCAAATTTTCGGCTTGCAAATCGCGAAGTAACTTTGTCCACTCGGTTTCGTCGTAAATGTAAATTTCATCCGCCAAAGAATTTTCTTCGGTCAACAGCCGCGACAAAATTTTCATTGCGTAGGGCGAACGAATGACTTGCACGGAGGCGAAACGATTCGTCGGAAGGTAATTCAAAATCGATTGACCGTGTTCGACGGCGCGCAGCAAGCGTTTCAGAGCGAAGTCCGCGAAAAAAATTCGTTGATTGACAAGATCTTCGTCATCCATTTGCGAACGAAACGGTTGCAAATCATAACCGAAACGCGCAAACAGTTCCACGTAAAAATCTGCGCTGAATTTGTGCCAATAATGGCAACCGAACGGCAAGCCGAAATGTTTCACTTGACGGGCGGGGTAATACTCCATTGCAAACAGACTTGCGACCTCGACGGGCGCGACGTGAAAGTCGAATTCCTCAAGTTCAGCGCAAGAGGAAATAAACATGTCTTCGGGATAGAACGTCAAAAAATTTTTCCCGTCGGGCGAAGCAAGCAGTTGCGTCAAAAGTTCGTAGAAAGCCTTGACCTTTCGCAGACAAAAACCGCCGTTGCCGACACGCGGAGTTTTCGGTTGGCATGAGCCGTACCTGGCATAACGCGGCCACGGCGCACCAATATAATCGTAACCGAGCGAACAAAATTCTTCCAACGCGTCATAGAATACAAACGCGTCCAACTGGTAAATCAAAATGTAATCGAAGTCCGCGAAAGTTGCGTAAAAATTCGGCGACAACATCAGCCGACTGTAAGTCTTGACGCTTTGGAAATTTTCTGCGGGAAAATGTACAACCATATCGCCCGCCTCGACGAACGAAAAAGTTTTTCCTTCAGGCGCGACGAAAATCAGCGGGTAACGCGACAAAACTTTTCGGCACTGCGTGAGCGAAATTTTTTCGAGTTCGTCAAGTTCGTCTTTGTATGCCGGAATGACGACCGCGACTTTCGTTGACAATTAAATCACCTCGTTTTATCGTGACGAACGCGCCGTTTCGACAACTCAAATGTCGCCGCACGAAATCAACCGTCCATGTCTTGGCGCGTCTTGTGGAGCAGGCTCATCTTCATGTCGTAATAGTCGGGCGTCATGTCCAGATAGTGGCGGTGCGGATTCTCGAAACGCTGTTCTTCCTGCCAAATTTCGTTGGCAAGCTGATCTTTGACGTAATCGCGCAGTTCGTGCAACGTCGGCAAAGTTTCGACGCGTCGCCCGTCTTTGACGTAAAGCCGCGAAAGTTTCTTCGCCGTGCAATGCTCGAACGAACGATTTTTCCACGGCTTGATGGGATCGACGTAGCGGAAAGGTTTGCTCATGTCGACAGGTTCGCCGAAAAGCGCAATCATGTCGGCGACTGCGTGACCTTGCTCGTCGTAGATGCGATAAATGTCCTTCAAGCCGGGATTGGTGATTTTCTCGATGTTTTCGCTGACTTTGATTCGCGGGACAAATTTACCGCCTTCCTCGACGGCAACGATTTTGTACACCGCGCCGAAGACGGGTTCAGACTTCGCGGTAATCAAGCGTTCGCCGACGCCGAAACTGTCAATCGCTGCGCCTTGACTCAAAAGCGAAGTTATCGTGAACTCGTCAAGGCTGTTCGACGCGATAATTTTGCAATCGGTCAAGCCGGCTTCGTCCAAAAGTTTGCGAATTTTCTTCGACAGATAAGCCAAGTCGCCCGAATCAATACGCACGCCGCGCAGACGTTTGCCCAACGGTTCGAGAACTTCTTTTGCAACACGAATTGCGTTGGGAATTCCGCTGTGAATCACGTCGTAGGTGTCGACAAGCAACGTCGCGGAGTCGGGATAAATTTCGGCGTAACGTTTGAACGCCTCAAATTCGTCGCGGAAGTACATAACCCAACTGTGCGCCATCGTGCCGTTGACGGGAATGTCGAACAGTTGACCCGCGCTGACGGTCGCCGTGCCGTTGACGCCGCCGAGGAAAGCCGCTCGTGCGCCGTAAGTCGCCGCGTCCATGTTGTGAGCGCGTCTGGCACCGAAATCCGACACGAATCGCCCGTTCGCCGCACGAACAATCCGCCGCGCTTTGGTCGCAATCAACGACTGATGATTAACCTGCGCGAGAATTGCCGTTTCGACAAGTTGAGCGTCAATCAAGTTCGCGACAATCGTCAGGCACGGCTCGTTCGGATACATAATCGTGCCTTCGGGGAACGCGTAAATGTCGCCGCGGAAGTGAAAATCTTTGAGACTGTCCAAAAACGCGTCGTCGAAAATCTTCTGTTCGCGCAGATAATCGATGTCCTTCGCGCTGAAATTCATGTTTTCGACGTACTCGATAACCTGCTCAAGACCGGCGAAAATCGCGAAGCCGCCCGCGTCGGGGTTGCGA
>JAFVBP010000136.1 GCA_017479925.1 Selenomonadaceae bacterium
GATTGATGAGATGTTGCCTTCGTTTGAAGACGTGCAAAGTCACATTTCGGAATTCGGCAGTTCGGCAATGGAAAGTTTATCGTCTGCGTTTGAAGGTGTCGGCGAATTCGTTTCGTCAATCGGAAGTTCCATTTCGGAAGGTTTGGCGTCTGCGTTCGAAGGTGCGGGCGAAATTTTCAGCGGTCTCGGCGAAATGATTTCGAGCGGTCTCGAAGGTGCGGCGTCTATGGCAAGCGGTGCACTTGAAACAATTTCGTCAACTTTCACGTCAACGAAAGACGCGATTTGTACGGCGTGGAGCGAAGTTCCAAGTTTCTTCGGCGGACTGTTTGACGGTCTCGGCGGTGTTGCAAGTGCGGCAGGCAGTGCGATTTTGAGCGGCTTAACGTCGGTTTGCGGTGCCGTAATCAGCGCGTGGGAAAGCGTCGCGTCGACGGTCAGCGGTATCATTTCGCGAATTTCGGCGGCGGCGTCAAGTATCGGTTCAATGTTACCGTCAATCGGCGGCGGCGGTGTCGGCAAAGCTGAAGGCGGTTTCGTTTCAGCTGAAACTCACTTTTTCGCGGGCGAACACGGACCCGAAGTCGTTATCCCGCTGTCGAGTTCAAGACGTGCGCGGGCACTTGACTTGTTCGAGAAAACCGCGGCGATTTTGGGCGGCGAACCGATGACTTTCGGCGGCGACGAACTCAAGCCCGAAAACGTGCCGGAACGCGACGAATTCGGCAACCTCACGGGCGTCGACATTCCCGAATACAACCGAATCGGCGCAGATGATTCAATCGCCGTCCGTCGCGACAAAATGCGTGCGCAAGAGTGGTTGACTGCCGAAGCTCCCGTTACGAAAAATCAAACACCGTCGAACGACGCGCCGACAGATATTTCAATGGGCGGAATCAACATCTCGTTCAACATTTCGGGCGAAAATCCGCAAGACATCATGTCGACGATTCGCGAACATTTAGCCGAAGTCACCGACCAAATTGCGGGCAAACTTTCAGAACAAATTCAAACGGTGCACGCGAATCAGCCGCTGGAGGGTTGACATGGACATTTCCGAAATCATGCGCAAAGCGAAACTTGCACTCGTCGACAGCGAAGGTCGCGTACGAATCAGCGAATTTTATTTGACCGCCGAAGCCGACGACGAAATTCAACTTTGTATGCCGCCTGAAGAAATTCGCGTGAAGTCGTCGACGAATTTTCGCACGTTCAACGTCATCGAACTCGGCGAAATCAAAATCCCGAAAGGCGAACAACTCACCGCAATTTCGTGGCGCGGAACCTTGCCCGGCGCAGGCGTTTTGCTGTACTCGTCAATCAAAAAAGCCGCGTGGGACAAGCCCGACGAACTCATCAAGACAATCAATCGTTGGCGCGAAAAGGGCACGAAACTCAAGCTTTTAATCACGCAGACGCCCGTAAATCTCGACGTTTTCATCAAAAGTTTTGACTACACGGCGAAAGGCGGACTCGGCGATTACACCTACGACATCAACTTTATCGCCGCGAAGCCGTTGCTCGTGCGAACAGTTTCCGAAGCCGACGCCGCCCGTCAAAATCAACAGTCGGGCTTTGACCTTTTGACGCGAAACGCAATGAAGTCGAAGACGGGCTTGTACATGAGCTATCTTGATACGGCTTGGACTGTCACGCAACTTTTGCGCGGAAACGGTGGCGATTGGCAACAACTGCTTGAAGACAACGGCATTTCGACGCCCGACGTGCTCGACATCGGCAGCGTGATTTTGAATTAAAAAAGACGCCGACTTTTGCCGACGCCGTGAATTTGGTTTTCAACGACGAAAAATTATCGCCGCGAGACATGACGAATCAATTCTTTCCCAACGTCACGCACCGCCAACGCGAAAATTATTCCGACGAGAAAACTCTTCCAACTGGTCACGAATTCGCCGCCGAAAACAAACGACAGCACGAACACGACCAGAAACGCGACGGGAATGATAAGTTTTGACTTCATAATTTCGCTGTGTTAGGATTCGGACAAGGCGGTTTTCGTCGCCGCCTCGCCCATCATCAAGCCCCGCTTGCGTGTTATTTCAGCTTACGTCGGCGCGGGCTTTTGAGTTTTCGGAACGTCTTGACGAGCCACTTGAGCAACTTGCCGCCGTAATCGACGGTCGCCGCCAACAAGACGAAATCCGCAAAAAACTCTTTCACGTTGTCCCACAACAGCTCTCAACTCCTTTCGCGTCGATTTTATCACGGCGGGCAGTCCCCGTAAACGCAAATTCCGTGGAGGTGATGACATGCTTGACTTGAGCCGCGTGGAATATCGTGTGACTTGTGTAACGCCCGACGGTCAACAACTTGACTTGACGGGCATATCAACCGGCTTAGGTTGGTCTTAGTTTGAAGGTCAGAAAGAACTTTCATGCAAGATTCAACTTAAAATCGCGATTTGCGAAGTCGACGGCAAGTCAATTACCGAGCTGGTCAAGCCGTTCACGCCGATTTTCATTTTCGCGGACATGGGCGACGGTTTCAAAGAAATCGCACGCGGCAAAGTCCAAAAGTGGAAAATCATCGAGTCGAACCGCGATTTTTATTTGGATATTGAAGCTGCCGACAACGCAAACGAACTTCGACACAGTCAAGAGAACTTTTTTTTCACGGACGGGCACACTTCGACGGCGATTCTCGACGAAATCTTGAGCAAAAACGGCGTTCCTGCCGAAATTCACGTTAAAGACGTCAAACACTCGAAAAAAGTCTACCGCGGCAAGTACCTTTGCGACATAATTGCCGACATTTTGAAAGATATCAAAGAGAACGGCGGCGGCGAATACTTCGTTCGGGCGACGGGCGACAAGATCGAAATCATTCAGCGCGGACAGAATTCGACGGTCTACCACTTCGACATCGACGGCAATATTTGCAAAGTCAGCGAAAGTTTCGATGCGTCGAAGGTCGTCACGCAAGTTCAGGTTGTCGGCAAGTCGAAAGACGAAGGTCATCCGAAAGTTGAGCAAACCGTCAGCGGCAAAACCGAATACGGCACGCGCAAAGTCATTTACGAACGCCCGAGTGCCGAAACTTCAGCCGAAGCCGAAAAAGCCGCGAAAAAAATTCTGTCCGAAAGCGGCGACATCAAACGCACGACTTCAATCGAGGTGCCCGACGTTCCGACACTTCGCAAAGGTGACAAAATCCGCGTGCGAACTTCAACCGGTGAAAGTTACTTTTTCGTCAAAAGTGTGCGTCACAACGCCGTTTCCCGCGTGATGAATTTGGAGTTGACCGAAGCCAAAGACGACAACAAGTCACTGCTCAACCAGATTTTTTCGACGGCGGCGGGCGACGAAAGCGACAGCTCCGAACCGTATTGACGCCGTTCAACCGCCCGCGTTAAAATCGTCGCGGAGGTGTTTGAAATGACATTGCTGAATTTTTTGTTTGACGGTTTCACGAAAATTTTTTTCCCGTACAAAAAACCGCGCAAGCCGTCAAAAACCGTCGCGCAAGCCGTGCGTTCGGATTGGCGAAAAATCGGCAACGATTTCCGAAAGGTGTTGAGTGGCTATGGCAGACGATGAACGCTCGGTCAGGCAAATCAAAACGCTTGAAACGACAATCACGCAGACGATTGAATCGCCGTATCCGCCCAGCAGCGAACTCGAAGGTTACGAACGCGTCTTGCCCGGTGCAGCCGAAAGAATTTTCGCGTTGGTCGAAGCCGAAAGCCAACACCGTCGCGAACTCGAAAAAGCGGCTCTTCAAAAAGAATCCCGTGACAGCTTGATTGGCTTTGCGGCGGCGTTCATCGTCGCAATGTCGGCAACCGTCGGCGGCGGTTTTTTGGTTTACAGCGGCTATCCCGTTGCGGGTTCGATTTTCGGGCTTTCGGGCGTGGCGTCGATTGTCGGCGCGTTTCTCAAGACTTCGAGCAAGCCGTCGAACAGAGACGACAACGCCGATTAACAATGTCGCGGAGGTGAAAATCATGCAGGAACTTCAGCCGACTTTCACGGCAGGTGCCAACGCGCTCACACGAACTTTTCAGCAAATGGCGAAGGGCATTTCCGACAAACCGCCGCAACTTGACTTCGGAATCATAAACGGCGATTATTCTTTGACGACGAACTCATTGGGACGCCCAATCCCGAAAGACGAATATTCCGTATGTCGAAGCGTGATTTATCACCGCGATTATCCGCTCACCGAAGATTTAGCGGGCACGCCGAAGCATTTTTCACAGCCGACGAAAATCACAATCGAAAACGGTCGACACATTCACGCTTGCGCAAGCCCTTACTGTCCGTGGCCGGCACCGACGGGCGACCATTTCCATTGGGTTGAATTGCCGTTAAAAATGCGACGACTTCAGCCGGGCGACAAAGTTCTCGTGGCGTGGATTCAAAATGAAGCCGTCGTTGTCGATATCGTTTACAGCGCAAAGTATCTCGGCACCGACGACGAACCGAATTGGACGTGACGAAAATGTTATACCCCGAAGTGAATTTGCCGACGATTGCCGTTCCGCAGAGTTCTCGGCAACAAAAATACAAGCCCGCTCCGAACTTTGACTTCGCGACGGGCGATTTTATTTTGGACGGTCACGGGCGCATGACTTTCGACGACGGGCAGAGCGCGTTTGAAAAGTGGTGCGTCAAAACTTGCATGGTTGAGCGCGGAAGTCGGCTTGCCTACAGCGACAAAGTCGGCATCGAGTTTGAACAGATCGCGTCGAAAACGTCGCCCGAAGCCGTGAAGTCGGCGTTGATTCGGACTTTGACGGAGGCGATTTTAGTTCATCCCGCCGCCGAATACGTCAAAAATTTCAGTTTCAGTTCAGACGGCGACGAGTTGCGCGTGACGTTCGACGTTAAAGGTCGCGACTTGCCCGTCACAACGATAAGCGTCATTTATTGAGGAGGTGCCCGCGTTGAGCTTGGTCGAATTTCAACTGCCCGAAGAATTGCGCGACGTGTCCGCCGATGAATTTTGCCGTCAAATGTTGGCGCGAATCCCGCGAGAAATCGACACAACAGAAGGCTCCTTCGCGTTCGACATGTTGAAGCCGCCCGCGTTACTTGCCGCCGAATTGGTGCAATTTTGGCTTGTACTCGGACTTCAAAACGCGTTTCACATGTGGGCGACGGGAACTTGGCTCGACGCGTGCGCGGCAGATTGCGGACTTTCGCGGCGTGCGGCGACTTACGCTTACGGCAATGTTCACGTGACGGCGGATCCGTTTTTGACGTTCGCGAAAGGTTTTGTCTTCAGCGTGCCTTCAGAAAACGGCGAACCTGCGCTTGATTTTGAGACGCTCGAAGCGGCGACGGTGCCCGAAAGCGGACAATTAACCGTGCGCGTGAAGGCGTCAATTTCGGGCTTGTCGGGTAATGTTCGGGCTGACACGATAACGATTATGAAGACGCCTGTCGACAACGTGTATTTAATTACAAACGACGCGACGAGTGGCGGCACCGAAATTGAGTCGGATGACAGCCTGCGCGCACGAATCGACGATTATTATGCGGGTCGGCAAGCCAGTTTCGTCGGCAACAAAAAAGACTACATCCGCTGGGCGAAAATGGTCGACGGCGTCGGCTACGCGCAGTGCATTCCGCTTTACGACGGCGCGAATTCGGTCAAGCTCGTCATTTCGGACGCCAACGGTCAACCCGCGACTCAAGAAATTTTGGACGCAGTTGCAACGTTCATTTTCGGCGAAAATCACGACGACTTGAATCGTTTGGCTCCGATTGGCGTGGCGAAATGGGCGGTCGAAGCTCCGATTATGACAGCCGTGAATTATTCGCTCGACGTGAAAATTTCATCCGATTTGACGCTTGAGACCGTCGAAGAAAACATTCGTGCGAAGTTGAACGCCTTTTATCGGACGCTCACCGACGGCGATAATCGTTTCGGGACGTTGCGTTATGTCAAAGTTTCCGAACAAATTCTGAACACGGCTGGCGTCGAAGACTTCAAACATCTGCGCGTGAACGGCGGACTTTCAAACGTCGAATTCGCGGCGGACGAACTGCCAATCACGGGCGAAATCGAGTTGACGCGCTATGGCTAAAGTTGACAATTTGCCGCAGACGTTTTCGGGCAAGCGCATGTTGAGTTTCGTCGCGCCGATTTACGAAAAGTCGTTTTGGCTCAAGTCGTATTTTGACGCGCTCGGCGTAGACTTCGACACGTTGCTGAAGTACTTTTCGACGTTGCGGAATCAAACTCACGTGCCGACCGTCGATTGGGGCATTGAGTTTTTGGAACGGAAATATTCAATCGTGCCCGACGCGAATTTGACGCTTGAGCAACGCCGCGAACGACTGCGAATCAAAGCCGCAGTGCATCTGCCGTTGAATCCCGCCGTCATCGAAAAGTTTGCGCGTGAACACTTCGATTTCGAGTGCTTTTTGGACGAGGCGACGCCGGGCTACATTTACATAATCGCGAATCATTTCACCGTTGACGCGCCGAAATTCGTCACGTGGCTCGTCGAAGAAAAGCCCGCGCATTTGGCGATTGGCGGTCGATATTTGCGAACTCAGTACATCGGCGAAGAAAAATTTGCCGTCCCGAACGAAAGCCCGCGCATTGAATTTGATTCGATTTTGCCGATTGACGACGCCGACAAAAAACATTTCCCGCGACTTTTCGCAGGTGCGGTTGAAGTTCAAGTCGGCTTGAAAACCTTCGACATTGCGCGACCGCACGATATCAAAGGCACCGTTTACGTCGGACAGGCTCTCGGCGAATTCGGCGGCAAAAAATATTCGTTGGCGCGACCGTTCATTTTCGACGGGAACCGACATCAGCTGTACGCGGCGCAAACGTTGACCAAAGGCGGCGGCTTGACGATTAACGCGGACTTACGCGACTTGCCGACGTACGAAAATATTATCGAAAGCCCGTTCGTCGAGTTGGCACTCGCCGATATCGCGCTTGCCCGTGACGGACGATTTAAAATTCCCGTCGAGGTTTACGAACGCTATCAGCGGGCGAATTTGTTCATGATGGCGGCGCAACACGTCAGCGGATCGAAAGTTTACGACTTGCACCGTCCCGAAAATCTTGTTGTCAAGCGGCACGTCGGGCAAATTCTTGAAAGTATCGGCGTCAAGACAATTCAGCCGTCGACGAAAAAATCAACGTCGCAAATTGCGCGAATCGGTATCGGACAAGTTTTCGGACGCACGGGCATAATCACAATCGACAGCTCAACGAAGCCGTCACTGGCGGACAATGAGCTGTTTTTTGTTGAGCGACTTGACTTGAATCACGGCAACGCGGTCGCGAAACTCGGCAGCTTGACCGTCAAACCGTCGCCGAAATTCAAAGACGCACACTTGACGACAATTCACGTCGGCAACGGTCTCGTTCGCGCAGGTGAAATCAAAATCGACAGCGCAACCAAACCGTCCTGGTCGGACAGCGAACTATTTTTCGTTAAGCGACTCGAACTCAATCACGGCGAAATTCTGACGGCGAACGGCTTGAAAACAATCGCGCCGACAAACCGTATCAATGACGCGCATTTGACGACAATTCAAGTCGGACAAAGTTTGATTCGGTCGGGCGACATTTCAATCACGTAGGAGGTAAACACTATGGCAGACACTGCACAGCAAATCGCGACGCTAATCGCGGGCATGAATTTGACTGACGAGCAGATAACTTTGCTCACCCAAAACTTGGCGACGCTCAAACAAAATTCATTGAACGAACTTGACGACGCCGTTGCCAAAGCCAAAGAAGGCACCCGATTGACGCGAGCCGGCTTTGCGCTCATGGGCAAGGCGATTGCGGGTAAACAACTTCATTACACGCGGGTTTGTCTCGGCGACGCAACTCTCAACGGGCAGATGATTTTGCCGACCGAAGACGAGGCGTACGAATACAACAACCTGATCAATCCGCGCATGAACGTTCCGATGAGCGACGTGCAATTTACCGGCGGCGGCACCGTCATGGTCAAGTGCCAAGTCAAAAATGCTGACGTCGCCGAAGGTTTTCACATTGCCGAAATTGGGCTGTTCGCCGTCGACCCCGACACGCAGGAAGAAGTTCTTTACTGCTACCGAAATTCGGGCATCGCGTCAGATTACATGCCTGCGAGCGGCGGCGCGGTCGTTTGGGACATCACGCTGTCGATAATCACCGTCGTTGACAAGGCGACGAACATCACCGCCGTTATCGACGCGAATTTGGCGTATCTGTCGCAAGCCGAATTTACGCAACACGTCAACAGCTTGAATCCGCACCCGAACATCCCGCAAGTCAGCGACGAGGTTGAAGTTGCGTCGACAATTTGGACGTCGAACTCGGATAACCAACTCCATCCGATAACGATTGAAAATCTCACGCGGCAAGTTTTGGGCGGCGACGCGTCCGACATCCCGCGCATGAATTCACGGTTGACGCAGACCGAAATCAACGTTGCGAATTTGTACCTGCAGCTCAAAGCCGAAGCCGACTTGGGACTTCACGCCAACTTAATGTTGATTGAAGACTTCGCGGACAACGCCTGTTGCGACCTGTACGAGTGCGACGTTTTGACGGCGGTCGCGGGCATTAACAACATTCAGCTCGAAAGCGACAAAGGCATTCTCGCGGGCAGCTGGTACACGATTACCGACGGCGCACAATCCGAATACGTGCAAGTTCGCTCCGTCGTCAAAAACGGTGACGCTTATGTCGCGATTCTCGAAAATCAGCTGACGAAAACTTACGACTTGTCGCGCACGAAATTCATCCGCTCAAACACGCTGATAACGGATAAGTCGGCTCAAGGCGCGGGCGACATTCGCGGCATCCAATTGACGTTCAACAACGTTTGGCAAGGCACGGGCGGTAACGTCGCGTCGACGCTGGTACTCGAAACGTCGCAGAAGAACGCGGCTGATTTCACCATCGAAGGCGACGGCTCATTTACCACCGACGGATTTTTCACTTTGAGCGCATAAACGGAGGTATTCACCATGGCATTTGTTATCAAAAGTTACGGCAGCGGCGCGCTCGGCGACGTCACCGAAGTCACCGAAACCGTCAACAGTTACGCACGTGTCACCGCGATTTCCGCGACGACAATCACCATCAACCCGACGACGCAGATTGACGGCACGGCGACTTTCACGGCGGGCGCAAAAGTTTTGGTTCACGTTTCGGCGTCGACGGGCACGAGTTACAAAACTTATCTCGGCGGCTATCTGTTGACGACAATCGTAAGCGTTTCGGGTTCGACGTTGACAATCGCCGACGACTTCACTGCGGTTTTGCCGACGAGTGAATTTGAACATTACTACGTTCAGGCGATTGCGGTCGGCGAATATCAAAACTTGACGCTCAACACCGGCACGTCAATCACGCCGCCCGTGTATTCGGCAAGCTCGTTTGTCGGCGGCATCGTCGCGATTATGTGTACCGACACGCTCAAATTCAACGGCGGCAACATCAACCTCAACGACCGCGGCATTCCCGTTGCGTCGAAAACACTTCGCCCGACGACGAACAACGACCCCGCCAAGGACGTCGACGCTTATTCGGGCTGGGAAAATTCGGACACGCACATCCACTTCATGCTGAACGCGGGCGACGGCGCGGCTTTCATTATCGCCAAAAAAATGGAGTGCCACGAAGATTCGCGTATCGGCAACATCGCAAAGTACGGCGTCCAATTTTATCGCGGCAGTTCGGATTCCGTCACGTACTACGAGAGCGCGCCTTCGGGCGTGACAAACGTCGGCGGTTCAACGATTTTGATTGCCGCTGACACGATCGAAAACTTCACGCCGAAAATCATCGCCAAATATCGAACGTCAAGCTCGACGGCGGGTCAAGGCATTTGCCGCTGTTACATCGCGTCCGAAACGAAGTTGCGCAACGACGAAGGTTTGTACGCCTACGACTGCATTTCCAATCCGTCGCGAATCAAGAAAATCAACTTCCGCGGCTTCGGGAACGGCTCGGTCGGCGACGCGACCAACATCACGACGCAATTAAATAATTACGCGACGATTACCGCCATTAACGGGCACAAAATCACGTACACCGCGCAAACGACGGCGGGTCTCGCACAAATCCAGGCGGGCGCGTTGGTGATGATTCATTTCAATCAAAAAGGCAACACCAACGTCGAACACGCGGGCAGGTTTGTTCTCGCGAACGTGCTTGCCGACAACGGCACGGTTTTGACTGTCGACGCCGACATCCCCGACATCTCGGTGACCGATTACGCCGCGCAGATCGTGTCGATTCCGCAGTTCAACAACTTCACGCTGTCGACGACCAACTCGGCAACACCGAAGTTCAGCGGCACTCAAGGCGGCATTTGCGCCATCGCCGTCAAAGGCAACTGCGATCTCAGCGACGGCAAGATTTACACGGTGATAAACAGGTCGTCGCCCGCGTACGCTCGTGAAGGACTTGCGGTCATCGGGAACGCGCAGGACTCCGACAAGCTCCCAATCGGTCAAGGCTACGGCTCGATTTTGATTCTCGCGAACAATCTTACCATGAACACAAGCACGCGAATCGGCAAAAGTTACCCCGGGGCGGCAAGCGGCAGACGTTACCTCGGAGTTAAAAATGATTCGACAACGTCTAACGCATATTGCGGTTCAGGTGCGAAAGCCGGTGTTCGTTCTACGACGATATTTGGCGGTTACGGCTCCGCGAGCACAAAAACAAGCTCTTTTAGTGCTTCCTCTCAAGGTGCGCATGTGATGATTGTTGCCGACACGATTTCGGGCTTAAATCAAAGCGCAATTTCAACGGGTGGCAATCCATACGGCGGAGCTGGTTACGGCGGTGATGGCGACAACGGTAACTTAAATACATCCGTCTGGGAACACGGCGGATACAACGGCGGCGGTGCAGGTAGTTACCAAACAGGCAGCTCGTCGGGCTGGGCGTTCGTCTACTGCAACAACGTCATCAACCAGGACACGACGGCGACAATCCTCGAAAACTGATACACACGCTCTTTGACAACTGAATATGAACGCGGCGACTTGTGCGGAAATCCGACTGAAAAATCAACTCAAACCACACGAAAGGAGCAACTCACTATGAGTTACACATTTGTTCAAAAGCCCGCGGCTACGGTTCGCGCCAAAGTCACGGGCACGGAAAATTACGTCAGCGTCCAAGGCACGAATCCGAATTCGACGCCCGACAACGC
>JAFVBP010000137.1 GCA_017479925.1 Selenomonadaceae bacterium
CCACGAAGTAAGTTTGTCTTTCGTCGACAGATTCAAAAATCGTTTGCCCGTATGCAGAAAACCTTTTTGCAGCGACAACGGCTTGACAATTCGCGAGGCGGCTTGTCGATATTGCGGAGAGCCACTCCCGCCGCAAATTCTGTTCCACGACAAATTTTTGAGTTTTTGTGCCGTCGGCGTCGCGGGCGCGGGCAAATCGAGTTACCTGACGACGCTCCTTCACGAACTGAAATATTCGGGACTGCCTTGGGTCTTGCAGGCAATGGACGTTGAAACCACGCAACGTGCGCAGGCCAACGAGCAAAACGTTTACGAGGAACGACACTGCTTGAAGGGCACGCAAGCCGGTGTTTCACCGAAGCCGCAACTGTGGACGATTCTGGACAACTCCGTCAAGGGCGACAAAATTCCGACTTACGCGTTGACGATTTACGACGGCGCGGGCGAAGATTGCGAACACATAGATCACACGCCGCTTGACGCGAAAATCAGCCGTTACATCTCCGGCGCACGAATGCTTTTGATAATGTTCGACCCGTTGCTTTTGGCAAGTGTGCGCGGCGAAATTCCGTTCGAGACTTTAAACGCGTCAATGGCGACGGAACGTCAAACCAGCGCACCCGCGAACATGGTCAGCATGGTCAATTCGTTGGCGAATTATATACGCCGAAGTTGCAACATCCCGCCCGGCAAAAGGATTGAAAGTCGCGCCGCTGTCGTCATCACAAAACTTGACGCCCTGCACGAAATGATTAACGGTTTCAGCTCCGGCTCGACGATTCTCAAGGAAAGTCCGCACGTCACAAGCCGCGCCTTCGTCGAGTCCGACAGCAAGATGGTTGACCTTGAAATTCGCGATTGGCTCACCCGTCAAGGCGAAACTGCCTTCCTCGGCGCAATCGACGCTAATTTTCAAAGCGTGCGCGTTTTCGGCGTGTCAAGTTTCGGTCGTCCGCCCGACCTGCACAAACGGTTGCCGAAAGTTCGTCCGCACCGCGTGCTTGACCCGCTTATGTGGATGCTTGCGGGCGAAGGCGTTATCCCGACGATTTAACTTTTGGAAGGAGGTTTCGATTGTGCTCGAAAAAGACATGAAGGACTTGCTCAAACCGATTTACGCGACGATTGAACGACTTGTGCCGACAAACCGCTCGCTGATAAATTTCGTCAACGACAAAGCACTCGGCAAAGGCACCAAACGTTCGCTGTACAAAGTCAAATTCATCGACAAGGCGGAACGAAGCAGTTACCAGCTTGCCAACGTCACGCTTGCCGAATTCGAGAAACATTTGGCGACGTTGAAAATCAGCGCGGAAGATGCCGACCTTCTGCGTCAACAAGCGCAAATGTTAATGGACGACGCCAAAACGCAAATCGAAAAAGTTTACGGCGACGTTCGTCGTTACGTCGTGACCAGCGAATTGCGCGAAGGTTGCCTCAAAGAACATTTCCGCAAGATACCCAACATGAGCGAGGCGCAAAACGAAGCCTTGTCCAAAGAAATTTTTTCGATGGCAATCGCCGAAGTCAACAAGGGCGAAGGTCGCAACATTGACAACGTCGAAGCCGAATTCGAGAAAATCAATTACATTGCAATCGCGCTGTTCAATATTGCCGCCGCAATTTCAACGCCCGACGCCAAGCCCGACAAGTCCGCCGCCAAACCTGCGCCGAAGAAATCGTTCCTCGACCGTTTTTTCTGAGGAGGTTACCAGCGTGAAAAAATTTTTGTTCGCACTTATCGCCGTGCTTTTCGTTACGGCTCAAGTTTCGGCAGCTCAAGCTCCCGTGAAAATTGCACGTCTGCCGATAATTTTCCGCTCCGCCAAACCCGACAACGAAACTTGCATCGGGCTTGAAGTTAAATTTGCGCGAGCGGTTCACATCCCGCTTAACGGCACGCTCAAAGTCGCCGAATATATTCCGCCCGTCGACGCCGCAAAAGTTTTGGGCGAAATGTGGCGTGCAATGCGTGTCGTCGACAAAAAAGCCAAGATTCAAGACGCCATGCGCCCGCTTGCCGAAGAACTCGACGCCGACTTGATTGTATGCCCGATTCTGCTCAATTACAGTCAACAGGTCGGCGGTGCTTTCACGGCAAGCGAAACTTATCTCGACAGCCAAGTTCGCGCACAGCTGATTGTTTACGACCGTCGCTCCGACAGCCTCGTCGACAAAAGATTGTCGCGCATGTATCACGACTCAATGAGCAGATTCGGCACGGCGTCTTTTTTGGCGAACGAATGTTTCGACAGGTTGATTGACGAAACGAAATTGCGCCACACGATTATCGCCGTCGGAAAATAAAATGTCCGCGTTCCGTTTTTGGAGCGCGGATTTTTTGTCGCTACGCACGACGAGCGTTGTTAAATGTTACTTTCTTTTGGCGCAAAAGAAAGTAACCAAAGAAAACATCCCGCAGGTGAAACATCCTGTTTCAACTGCGGGCGGCCGACATCCATGTCGGCCGGATTTTGTTAAATTGGTGTTATCCGCGACGTTTCAAGCGTTGCGGATTTTTTTATGCGTCGAACAGCTCCGACAAAAATTCGTCAAGCTTGTCGTCGACGGCGGCGGGCAACGCGTTGGCTTGTCGAAGGTTGTTGCGCGGAATTTCAATCTCGAAGCCCAACAGATATTTGACTGCGATTCGGTAAATTATTTCCGTCGGTGCAAGCGCGTAAATCTGTTGCCCGAAAATGTGTCGCAACCGTTGAGCCTTGTCGGGGAAAAATTTTTTCAGCGCGGGACTGCGATACAGCCGCTTGACCAGCTCGGCGACGAATAAGCCCGATTTCATGTACGGATCAATAAACGTCTTGTCGGGGTCGTCGAAGCAACCGGGACTTTCGCGCTCCAACATGTCCGCCATGTAACGCACGGTCTCTTTCGGCGTGAAAATTTGATTCGTCCTCTGCGGCGGAATGTAATCGAAAATGTCTTCGTCGTGCCCTTCGTCGAAATAATCGGCAAGCTCTTCGCGCAACTTCAGGAAATGTTTAATCGCGTCGTCGAAAACCACGGGGTCGAACAAATTGCCTTCGTCGCGCAGGTAACGGAACTGCTCCAACGAAATGCTCGTGACTTCGCGAAAAACCGCGTCGGGAATGATTTTGTCGAAGGTCGCAAGCGTCGTGTTTTCGTCGCCGTAAGCCATCAAAAACGACGGGATTGTCCGTGCGAAGCCGCGCAGGTGGTCGCGAACTTCGTCGGTGACTTCGTTGCGTTTGGTCTCTTGACGTGTGGTCTCGACGGTTTCAACGACGTTTTGAGCCGCATCTTCTCTGAACGCTGTAAGAGCCGCCGCTGTGCTTAATCGAAAGTTTTCGTCGGCTCTGCGTTGACGTTCGTCAAATTTTTTGTTGACCGCAGCGACGGGTTGACCGTTCGCTTTGGCTTCGCTGACGGCTCGGTCGCGTTCGTATTCGATGATTCGCGTTTCAATGCCGTAATTCGTGACGAACCTGTCGACAATTTCGTTGCCTTCCTTGACGAGTTGCGTCGTCAACTTTTTGCGTTGGGCGGGTTTGAGGTCTTTGCCGTAATGTTCGCGTGCCGTGTCAATGATGTCCGTAACGAGAGGTCTGACTGCAAGCAGTTCCGTCGGCTTGTAAATTTTTTCGCCGAAAACTTCCGTCGCCGTGCCGATAATCTGCGTGCGCGGAATTTCGATTTCGCCCGTGTTGTCGTTGAGATTAAGTGTCGGCTTGACGGTTTGAATTTTTTCGGGCAACGGCATTTCTTCTTCGGCGACGGCGGGAAACGCCTCGATAATTTCGATGACTTCGGGCGGCAAGTTGAACACGTGAAAGACGTTCTGGAACAAAAAATCGCTCATGAAGCCGCGGTTGACGACCTCGACGGAGCGAATTTCTCTCGGTATCGACAAGACTTTTTCCGCGTCAAGTTCAATCATTTCGCCGTGTTCGTCCTCGCCGATGACGGGGAAAAAGTTCAGCAGTTCGCGAATATTCGCCTGCCGACTTTCCAAGCTGTCGGGCACCGTCGACGCCAAATCGTTCGCAAACGCCTCGTAGATATTCAACGTGCGCGCCGGGTCGAAGTCGAAGACGTAAGCGTTTTCCTTGCGAAGAAATTTCCCGTCGCGGCTGAACAAACACGGATTTTGTGCGCGAAAAGTCGCCTGAATGTAACGTTCGGCACTGTGCGTGTTCGCCAACATCAAAACGCCCGTCCACTGCGGAATTGTCACGCCCGCCGTCAACTGCCCGACCGACAACGTGATTGTCCGCTCGTGATTTTTTATCGCATTGGTGACCGCGTCGAAAGATTTTTCGGCAACCGCGTCGTCGTCGAGTTTGCCGTCGCCCGCCGCCAAAACAATTTCGTAGTCGCTGAACGTCGGGTGAGCTTTGAGTTTCGCCGCCAAAGCTTTGGCAGAAGCGACGCGTTCAAGCAACCACAACGTGTGGCGAAGTTCGTCGCGAAGTTCAGCCGTCGAAAACGGAAATTTTTTCTGCGTCGTCAACGCGTTTAAAAATTTGTCGACGGATGACTCGTGAACGAAATTGCCATTGTCGTCGGTCTTGAAGAATTCGTTCAAATCGAAGGCGTATTCGACGGTCTCGCCGTTGAGTTCGACGCCGCGATTGATTTCGTCGGCAATAATGTCCGACATCTTGTAGGTGAACAAATTCAGCCGCGGCAACTCGGCGTAAGGATTTTCGTCGACGCCCGACCACGAAAGTTTACGCGATTGCTCGTCGGCGTACGTCCAATTAAAAATCGCGTCGGCGGGAAATTCGTTACTGCGCAACTTTTTGAACGGCGTACCCGACAGTTGCAACGTGAAACCGCGCTTGATTCTGTCGAAGGCGACATCGGTCTTGAAGGTGTCAACGCCCTCGTGCGCCTCGTCGATAACCAAAATGTCCCAGTTAATTTCGGTGAGGTGTCTGAGCTTGTCGAATTCGCCGCCGAAATAAATCGAAGTTTTCATGTCCTGCAGGCTGACGAATTCGATGCATTTAAAGTCGTTCTTGTCCGACATGTTGACTAAATCTGCGCGGCTCAAAACGTGCGTCCGACCTTTGAGCGCGTCGACTCGGCTGACGAAAAGATATTCCGCGTTGCCGATAAATTTTTCGTAGTCGTCATACCACGAATTTGCAATGGCGGGACGATTCGTCACGATTAAAATATTCGTCGCGCCCGCACGGCGGCACAAGTCGTAAACCGCAAGCGTCTTGCCGAAACGAGGCTTCGCGTTCCACAGAAACTTTCCGCCCGCGTGAGTTTGCCAATAAGCCAAAGTCATCTCGACGGCTTGATTTTGTTCGTCGCGCAGATTGTACGGTTGAGCTTGAATTTCGCACGTGCCGCCCGTCGACTTGAATTCGCGGAAGTGTTCTTCGGACTGCGTGCCCGTGATTTGAAACCACTCCGTGCCGCGTTCACGTTCGACGCCCTGCCGATTCAAATACGCGTGAAAGTCGCCGTCCGTGAAGGTTTTGCCGTCCGTGAACGTCGCGTTGCCGCTCCACTCAAGTCGCCAACGAATGCCCGCCGTGTGCGTCTGTTCGCGAATGCGTTGCACAACGTCGCGCTCCGTGTAGCCGATTTTCGTCCAGCCGTCGTGATACGAAACGCCGGGCGTCGTGTACGCGTAAATTTTCGGCTCAACCTGCCGCGCTGTCTTGATGTCAATCGCCAATTTCGTCGCCTCCCCGACAGTTTGTCAATGGCGTTGCGGTCGCTGTTATTTGACCGAATCGCCGCGTGAATTTTATAAACGCGTTCGGACAAAGTCAATTCAACTTCGCAATCCGATTAAACTTTTTGACGCGTCGCGTAATGTTGTCAACAAAAAATCCGCCGTTCGCTTTAAAAGCGACGGCAAGCGTGACGCTTGACCCAATTGGTGTAATCCGTAACGTTGTCAAAAAAAATCCGCCGACGCGTTTCTGTCGACGGAAAAAATTTCGGTTACGCAGTTGTTTTGCTCGACGTTGAGCGAGTACGTGACGAACGTTTAGTTTCGGGCGGAGTCCAGTCCGCCAAGCCCCAACGACCGTCGCCCATGTGCTGAAAACGGCTGTCCATGTTGATCATCGTGTAAATCTCGGAAATCGTCGCCGCTTCGTTTTGCACGGTCTTGCCTTTGAGCTTGATAATCGTGCGAATCAGCGTTTTGAAGTAGACGGGATTTTCTTTGCCCGCTTCGGTCAAAAGTTTGTACGCAATATCGACTTCGCTCATCTCGGCGAAATTGTTAGTGCTGACTTCGTTCGTGTCGATTGAATTGTTTTCTGCCATTTACAGCGAACCTCCCAAATTTTCAAGTGAATCGATAACGCAGGCGCAACCCGGGCGCACGTGTTGCATGACGAAAAGCATTTTTTCTTCGGGCAAGGCAACACAACCGGCAGTCCACGGCTTGATTGACCCGAAACAGTGCATGAACAGCGCGGTGCCGCGACCGGGCGTGCATTCGGCGTTATAGCCCATGTTCAAGCAGTAGACGTAATGCGGATTGTAGTCAATCAGATGTTCGCTGTTGGCGCGGTTGAAATTCGACGGAGCCTCGCGCACGTCGACGAATTGATTGTACTTGTAATCCCAATCGCCCGACCAGTAATGATTTTTGTTGATCTGCACATACGGAATCGCACAGCCGGGGTCAGGCGCAATGCCGAACGCGTAATTGAATCGGAACGTGCCGACGGGCGTCTTGTGGTCGCCTTCGCGGACTTTGCCGAGACCGTTGACGCCGATAAAGCCGGGCGTCGACATAATCTGTTGCCAGTTGCCCGAAGAATCTTTTTCGTGCATGGAAATCCACGCGGTTGTTTTGGTCAAAGCCGCGACGACAACCATTTGTTCGCAATCCTGCGCGACGGGCAAGTTTTTAACCCACTGCGGCGACGGTTGAGCCATTGCGGTTGAACAGGCGAACATAATCAGCGTCACCACCGTTAAAAAAATTTTTCGCATAACGTTTTCCACACGCGTCACAGCGAGGCACCCAAAGCTTCAATCGAATCGATGATGCAGACGCAGCCCGGTTTGACGTGTTTCATGACGAAAAGCATCTTGTCTTCGGGCAAGGCGATACCGCCGTCCGTCCAAGGCTTGTTGTCGCCAAAACATTGCATGAAAATCGCGAAACCTTTGCCGCTCGCGCCGCCGCTGTTGTAATCGAGATTCAGCACGTAATTGTAATTCGGCTTGAAGTCAATCAGATGTTCGCTTGCCGCCTTGTCGAAGTTTGCGGGAGCCTCGCTCACGTCGACGAATTGATTGTACTTGTAATTGTTGTCGCCCGACCAGTAACTGTTTGCGTTGACTTGCGCGTACGGAATCGCACAGCCGGGGTCAGGCGCAATGCCGAACGCGAAATCGAATTTGAACACGCCGACGGGCGTCTTGCCGTCGCCTTCTTTGACTTTGCCGAGACCGTTGACGCCGATAAAGCCGGGCGTCGTCATAATCTCAGTCCACGTGCCGTCGGGATTTTTTTCGTGCATGGAAATCCACGCCGTCGAACCGCGAACACCCGCGACGACAATCATCTGTTCGTAATTCTGCTTGAATGTCAAGTTTTTGACCCACTGCGGCGACGGTGCGGCTTGAACATTTTGGCAGACGAACAGAATCACGGCGACCAACGTTAAAAAAATTTTTCGCATGACTTAAATCCTTTCGTGCGGTTACATTTTTTCGGGCGCGGAAACTCCAAGCAAGTTCAGCGCGTGAGCAATCGTGTGGCGCGTGACGGTGAGCAGTGCAAGCCGTGCTTGAGCCAAGTCCGTCTCGACGCCCAAAATCCGACAGTCGCGGTAAAATGCGCTGAACGTCGACGCCAAATCGTAAACGTAACGGGCAATCCTCTGCGGCGCAAATTCTTCGGCTGCCTTGTCGACTTCTTCGGGGTACTCAAAAATTTTGTTGATCAAGTCTAATTCGGCGGTCGAATTCATCAGCGAAAATTTCGGCTCGTCGACGAACGTCAAGCCGACTTCCTTCGCCTGTCGGAAAATCGAACAAATTCGGGCGTGCGCATATTGAACGTAGTACACGGGATTTTCCGCGCTTTGAGACTTAGCCAACTCCAAATCGAAATCAAGTTGACTGTCCGTCGAACGCATCAAAAAGAAATATCGCGCCGCGTCCGTGCCGACTTCGTCCATAAGTTCGCGCAGGGGAATAGCCGTGCCCGCACGTTTCGACATTTTGACGGCATCTCCGCCGCGAAACAGCGAAACCATTTGCAGGAAAATGATTTTGAGCTTGTCGGCGTCGTAGCCCAACATGCGCATTGCGGCTTTGACGCGGGCAACGTAGCCGTGATGATCCGCGCCCCAAATATTAATCAGTTGCCCGAAGCCGCGATCGAATTTGTTTTTGTGATAGGCAATGTCCGCCGCAAGATACGTCGGCTCGCCGTTTTCGCGAACAACAACGCGGTCTTTGTCGTCGCCGAATTTCGTTGACGCAAGCCATAACGCGCCGTCTTTTTCGTAGATGTGACCTTTCGACTTGAGTTCGGCAATCGCGGCGTCAATTTTGTCGGGATGCAAAGTCCGTTCGCTAAACCACACGTCGAAATTCACGCGGAAATTTTTCAAGTCGCGTTTGAGTTCGATGAGCTTGTCCTCGTAAGCCAAATCGCCCAAAATTCTGCGGCGTTCGTCGTCGGGCGAATCAAGATATTTGTCGCCGATACTCGCAATGATTCGTTTCGTCGTGTCGACAATGTCCGCGCCGCGATAGCCGTCTTCGGGAAACTCGACTTCACGTCCGAGCAATTCAAGATACCGTGCGTTGACGGAATCGGCAAGTTTGTCCATTTGGTTGCCCGCGTCGTTGATGTAAAATTCGCTCTCGACGATTTGTCCCGCCGCACGCAAAATGTTGACAATCGCCGAACCTGCCGCCGCGCCGCGTCCGTGACCGACGTGAAGCAAGCCCGTCGGATTCGCGCTGACGTATTCGACTTGAATCGTGACGTTGTTTTTGCAGGGCAGGTTGCCGAAATCTTCGCCCGCGTCGTAAATTTCTTTGAGCTGACGATAAATCGTGTCGGGCTTGAGGTAAAAGTTCATGAAGCCCGCGCCCGCAATTTCAATTCGTTCGACGATGTCGCAGTTGATTCGCGCTTTGAGTTCGTCGGCGATTTTTCGCGGTGACGTGCGGAAAATTTTCGCGCTCTGCATGGCGAAATTCGTCGCGAAATCTCCGAAATCTTTTTTCGGCGGGACTTCAAGCGAAACGTCGGGCAACTGACCCGTCAAAGTCAACGCGCCGTCGTCGACAGCCGCTTGTGCCGCAAGTTTTACTGCCGAAATGATTTTGTCTCTGGTGTGCAAGTTCTTCCCTCCCGTGAAAAGTTTGATGACTGATATTCGTCGACGGCAACTTAAATCCTGCACGAAAGTTTGTTGTCGCCGTCGTGTGAAAATTCGTCGCTGACCGCAACGGAATATCCGGCCGACATGGATGTCGGCCGCCGCCGCGTATGATACAGGATGTATCATGCGGCGCAGAAGACTTTCGGCTTTCGACAACCTGCAGGGTACCAATGCTGTCGCCCGCCGCGTAGGCGCGTCTTTCTTTGCTACTTTCTTTCCACGCGGAAAGAAAGTAGATCTCAAACAAAAACAGATTTACGAATCAATCAAAACGAAGTGACGAGCCGTAACGCCGCCGACAACCGTCGCCCCTGAATCCTGACACCCGACACCTGACACCTGCAAGTTGACGTTGACGCGACGAATACTTTATAATCGACGCGTGCGGGTGTGGCGGAATTGGCAGACGCGCCGGACTTAGGATCCGTTGCCTTCGTGCGTGAGGGTTCGACCCCCTCCACCCGCACCAACTCAGCGAACGGAGGAACTTTTATGGACGTGATTTTGATTGCGCTGTGGGCGTACTTAATCGGCTCGATACCCAACGGCTTGATTTTCGGCAAGGCAATTTGGCATAAAGACTTGCGGCAATTCGGTTCGCACAATATCGGCGCAACCAACGCGTGGCGCGTGCTCGGTCGCAAGGCGGGACTGTTGATTTTCCTGCTTGACTTCATCAAAGGTCAACTCGGCGTCTTGCTCGGCGGCTGTCTTATGGAAACGCCGGGCGCAATGGTTTTGGGCGGCTTCTTCGCGGTCGTCGGGCACATGTTCCCGCTGTTTTTGGGCTTCAAAGGCGGCAAAGGCGTCGCGACGGCTCTGGGCGTCATGGCGGCTTTGATGCCACAAATCACGGTGATTGTCTTTGTCGTGTGGCTCGCGCTCGTCTTGTTGACGCGTTACGTGTCGGTCGGCTCAATCGCGGCGGCTCTGCTTGCCCCGATACTTGCGGCACTGTTCAACGAACCTGCGGAATTTTTCGCGTTTGCATTGGCGGCGGCGGTCTTAATCGTTTGGCGTCACCGTGAAAATCTCGCTCGACTTAAAGCCGGTCGCGAAAACAGATTTTGAGGAGATCTCGACATGTTCATCAAAAAATTTTTCGTGACGTTCGCGCTGATTTTGTTGACGGCGTCAACCTGCGCGGCGGCAGAATCAAAGTTTGAGCCGTTGGCGGCGGGCTACGTCGAAGGCGAAAATCAAATTCTCATGCTGATTCGCAACGGCGACGACGGCGAACTTTACTTCATGCCGTTTGACGCAGATGCGAACATGGGCGCGTTCGTCAAGTTTGATCAACGGCTCTACAACTTCTACACGAGGCGCAGCAAGGACGGTGACTTCGCGCCGCTGATGTTCGTCATGGCGACGCAACGCCAAAGTGACACCGTCGACGA
>JAFVBP010000138.1 GCA_017479925.1 Selenomonadaceae bacterium
CCTGCGCAGCGAAACGCGACCGAATTCAACCGTGATTTACGTCGAACTTGACGATACGCTACCGACTTCGGCGATTCGCCCGACGTGGCGCGACGTGCGAAATTACTGCGCCGACATCAAAAGCGAATTGCCCGAAGGCGTCACGGGAATTTTCTTCAACGACACGTATGACGAAGTTTTCGGCTCGATTTACGCGCTCACGGGCGACGGTTTCACTTACGAAGAACTTCGCCGTCACGCGGAAAATATTCGCCGTCTGCTGTTGACCGTCGACGACGTGAAAAAAATTGAACTCGTCGGCGTGCAGACCGAAATTGTTTACGTCGAAATTGAGCTGTCGAAACTTGCCGCGCTCGGTATCAGCCCGCGAACAATTTCCGACACGCTGAACGCACAAAACGCAATGACGCCCGCGGGTATGCTCGAAACTTCAAGCGACAACGTTTATTTGCGCGTGACGGGCATTTTCGACGACGTGGACGCGATTCGCAACCTGCCGATTAACGCGAACGGGAAAATTTTTCGGCTTGCGGACATTGCAACCGTTGAACGACGTTTCGTTGACCCGCCGAATCCGAAAATGTTTTTCGACGGACAAGCCGCAATCGGTATTGCCGTCGCAATGGATGACGGCGGAAACATTTTGCAACTCGGCGAAAATCTGCGCGTCATGACCGAACGAATTCAAGCCGAATTGCCGCTCGGACTTGAACTGCATCAAGTATCGAATCAACCGCAAGTCGTCGAAAAATCAATCGGCGAATTCGTCGAAACGCTGTTTTTGGCAATCGTAATCGTTTTGGCGGTGAGTTTCGCAAGTCTCGGTTGGCGCACGGGACTTGTCGTCGCGGGTTGCATACCGCTCGTTTTGGCGGGGACGTTTTGTTTCATGTTCGTCGCGGGCATTGACCTGCACAAAGTTTCGCTCGGTTCGCTGATAATCGCGCTGGGACTTTTGGTTGACGACGCGATAATCGCCGTCGAAATGATGAGCGTGCAACTCGAACGCGGGCTGTCACGTTTCGACGCGGCTTGTCACGCCTTCAACGTCACGGCGAAACCGATGCTGACGGGCACGCTGATAACCTGCGCGGGCTTCATTCCCGTCGCGTTCGCGAAAGGCATTGCAAGCGAATTCTGCCGCGACATGTTTTGGGTCGTGTCAATCGCGCTGTTGCTGTCGTGGATTGTCAGCGTAATGGTTGCGCCGCTTTTCGGGACGTACATTATCCGCGTCGAAAAAAAATCCGCCGACGAAATTTACGACAGCCGTTTTTACAGGACGTTTCGTCGACTGCTGGAAATTTTTTTGCGCAACAAAATTCTCGTGCTGTCGGGGACGATTGCAAGTTTCGCGTTGACGATTTTCGCGGCGGAATTCGTGCAGATGGAATTTTTCCCGCCGTCGATTCGCCCGGAAATTTTGATTGAATTCAAGTTGCCCGAAGGTTCGTCAATCGCCGCCACTCAAGCCGAAGCCGAACGTTTCGCCAAATTTCTCAACACGGAGCGCGACAACATTGAAAATTTCGCCTGCTACGTCGGCAAAGACACGCCGCGTTTTGTGTTGACCATTGCGCCGAAAACGGACGCCGACAACTGCGCGAAATTCGTCGTCACGGCAAAATCTGAAGACGTTCGCGACGCGTTGATTGCCAAAATCCGCAATGAACTTGCCGAAAACTTTCCGCTCGTGCACCCGAACATTCAGCTGATTCAGACGGGGCCGCCCGCCGATTATCCGATTATGATTCGCGTTTCGGGCACGGAGCTTGACGAAGTTCACGCGCTTGCCGAAAAAGTTGCCGACAGAATTTCCGCCGACCCGAACGTCACCGACATAAATCTCGACTGGAACGAAAAATCCAAAATCGTGCGCGTTGAACTCGACCAAGACAAACTTCGTGCGCTCGGAGTTACGCCGCAAGCCGTCAAAGCGACGCTGTACACCGAAATCACGGGCGCGAAGTCCGCCGAATTTTACACGGGCGACAGAACAATTGCCATTGACCTGCGACTTGCCGCCGTCGACAGAAATAATCTTTCCGCGCTGAAAAATTTGCCCGTATACCTCGGAGCCGCGGGTTACGTGCCGCTCGAACAGTTGGCGACGATTCGTTTCGATGCGGAATTCGGCTTGATTAAACGGCGCGACCTCAAGCCGACAATCACCGTGCAGGCGAACATTTTATCGGGCACGGCGAACGACGCGGCGATTAAAGCTTTCACGGCGACGGCAGACCTGCGCGAAAATTTACCGCTCGGTTGCACGATTGAAGCGGGCGGCGACCTCGAACAATCCGCGAAGTCAACGGCTCACCTCGCCAAAATGTTGCCGCTTGTCGCCTTCGTGATAATGACGCTGTTGATGATTCAGCTCGGCGACGCAAAAGCAATGATTTTGACGCTGTTGACCGCGCCGCTCGGATTAATCGGAGTCATTTTCGCGCTGGTGATTTTGTCGAAGCCGTTGGGATTCGTCGCGGAACTCGGCGTTGTCGCGCTGTCGGGCATGATAATCCGCAACTCGGTAATTTTAATTGACCAAATACAAAGTCACCTGTCGGCGGGCGAAAATCTTCACGACGCGATAATCGATTCGGCGATTTTACGTTTCCGCCCGATAATGTTGACTGCGGCGGCGGCGATTTTGGGCATGTTGCCGTTGATGTTGAGCAATTTTTGGGCACCGATGGCGGTTGCGATTGCGGGCGGCTTGCTCGTCGCCACGGTGTTGACGCTGTTGGTTTTGCCCGTCATGTACGCGGCGGTTTACCTTAACCGTGACGGCTGAAATTTTTCCGCTAAAGTACCGAAAAAATTTTGCAGGTTTGAATCATGAAGAAATTTCTGTTGATTGTGCTGACGTTCGCGGTTTTGGTCGGCGGTTGCGCGAAATCCGACGACGTTAATTTTCGGAACGTCGAAGAATTAAATCAACCGCAATACACGATAGCGGCGGTTGTCGGCGCGGCATCGGAGCCTTATGTCGCCAAAGTTTTCCCGAACGCCGTCGAAAAACAATTTCCCGACATAAATGACATGGTAATTGCGCTCGAAAGTAAAAAAGTCGACGCAATTGTTTTCACGCGAGCATCTTTGGAAGACGTTTTGGAAGAACAGCCGAATACTTTGCAAATTTTGCCGCAAGCGATAGGAACAACCGATGTTTACATGGTAATTTCGCCGAAAACGGAGCTTGCTAACCTGCAAAACGAGGTAAACGACTTCCTCAAGGCGAAAAAAGCTGACGGCACGCTCGAACGCGCATATAAATATTGGTTTGACGAACACAACACGGAATTGCCCGACGATATTCCCGAAATTCAAGGCGCAACGAAAAAATTGATTGTCGGCACTCCGGGCACGATACCGCCGCAGAGTTTTTACTCCGGTGACAAACTCACGGGCTTTGATGTTGAAATTTCCATGCGATTTGCCGCCGAATACGGCTACGAAATTGAATTTCGCGTCGAAAATTTTGTTTCGTTGCTTGCCGATACCGAATTTGGCAAAATCGACATGATGGGCGGAACGGTTATGTACACCGAAGAGCGCGCCGAACGCGTAATTTTCCCCGAAACGCCGCTTTATTCGATGCCGATTTCGGTTATGACCAGAAAAGCAGCCGCGCCTGCAATAACAAGCCCGAAAGAGCTTAACGATCCGAAATTCACGTTGGGCGTTGTAACGGGCAGCTCCTCAGAAACTTTTGTGTTAAAAATTTTGCCGAAAGCCACGCTGAAACATTTTCCGAGCGTCAGCGACATGATTTTGGCACTCGAACAACGAAAAATCGACGCGGGCGCGTATTCGCAACCGCCTTTGGAAGCCGCAGTGCAAGAACAGCCCGACAAATTGAAAATTTTGGACGAGCCGCTTTTGTATACCGATGTTTGCACGGTGGTTTCACCGACGCCGCACATTGAAAATTTGGAGGCGCAAGTCAACGAATTTTTGGCGAAACATAAAGCGGACGGCTCACTCGACAAAATCGTCAATTACTGGATGAAAGACAAAAATACCGAACTGCCCGACATTCCCGAAGCCGAAAATGCGACCCAAACGTTGATTGTCGGGACTTCGGGCACAATTCCGCCGTACAATTTTTACGTCGGCGACAAATTAAGCGGCATGGACATCGAATTGATAAAACGTTTCGCTTACGAATACAATTACAAGCTGGAATTTCGCGTCGAAGAACTGCCGTCACAACTTTTGGATGTGGAATTCGGCAAAATCGACATGTTATCGGGCACAATAACTTACACCGAAGAACGCGCCGAACATGTACATTTCGCGAAACCGCCCGTTTTGGTTGTTCCGTCGGCAATAATTTTGCGAAACGAACAATCTGCGGGCGAAAATTTCTTCAGCGGGCTAAAAATTTCGCTTGAAAAGACTTTAATTCGCGAAGACCGTTACAAAATGATTCTCGACGGCTTGAAAGTCACGCTGATTTTGGCTGTCGGCTCGCTGATTTTGGGCACAATCCTCGGATTTGTCTTTTGCATGTTGAAACGCAGCGGATTTAAGCCGATAGCGACCGCAATGACGGCATTTATCGCGCTGATCAGCGGCTTGCCGATAGTTTTGACGCTGATGATTTGTTTCTACATAATTTTTGCGGACGCAGGCTTGAACGAGATAATTGTCGCGATAATCGCGTTTTCGATTGATTTCGGCTGTTACGTGGCAATAATTTTGAACAGCGGCATTGAAAGCGTCGCCGTCGGTGAAATTGAAGCGGCAGAATCGCTCGGCATGAGCAAGTTGCAAATTTTCAGGACGATAATTTTCCCGCAAGCGGTTCAAAAGACCTTCAGCGTGTACAAACGGCAAGTAATTTCGCTGATCAAGGCGACATCAATCGTCGGATATATCGCCGTGCAAGATTTAACGAAAGTTTCGGACATAATTCGCGCACGAACTTACGAAGCGTTCTTTTCGCTGATTTTTACCGCCGCGATTTACTTTGCGATAGCGCGAATTTGCATTTTACTGCTGAACGTGGCGGAAAACGCACTTAATCGGAGGAAACGCGATGTCGAGTAACGATATTTTGCTTGAAGTCAAGCATTTGAGCAAGAAATTTGCGGACAGCGAGCCTCTAAAAGACGTAAATTGCGCAATTCGTCAAGGCGAAGTGATTTCGATAATCGGCAGTTCCGGAACGGGCAAGTCGACGTTTCTGCGTTGCATAAATCGCCTTGAAAAGCCGAGCGGCGGACAAATTTTCTTTCACGGCGAAGAAATTTCGGACAATCCCGCCGTAATTCGTCGTGCGCGTCAAAAAATCGGCATGGTTTTTCAGTCGTTTAACCTGTTCTCGAACATGAACGTGCTTGAAAACATAATCACCGCACCGATGATGTTAAAAAACGTCGAACGCGCCGCCGCAGTAAAAAACGCACGGAATTTGCTGGAAATGGTCGGTCTTGCCGAAAAAATCACGAATTATCCCGACGAATTGAGCGGCGGACAAAAGCAGCGCATAGCAATCGTCCGAGCGTTGGCAATGGAGCCGGAAATAATTCTATTCGACGAACCGACAAGCGCACTCGATCCGAGCATGGTCGACGAAGTTTTGACGATGATTCGCTCACTTGCGACGAAAAATTACACGATGTTAATTGTTACGCACGAAATGCGCTTTGCCGAAAACGTCAGCGACAGAATTTTTTTCATGAACGACGGAATTATTTACGAGGAAGGCACGCCGCAGGAAATTTTTCACGCGCCGAAGAAAGATTCGACGAAAATTTTTATAAATCGCATGAAAACCTTCGAGAAAACCTTCGACGACGCGGATTTTGACTTGATGAGCGTTCAAAGTGAGATTGAATCGTTCGCACGCAAGCAATTTATGAGCAACCGCCGAAACATGACCTTGCAACTGATTTTCGAGGAACTGGTTTACGAATTGTTGATTAACCGACGCGAAAATTTGTTTCCGATTGCGCTGAAGATGCTTTACAACGAAAATCTCGACGAGTGCGAAGTCAAAATCACTTATTGCGGCGAAAAATACAATCCGCTTGAAGAAGTTGACGACATTTCGGTCGCAATTCTCAACGGAATAATTCAAATCGCCGATTACAGCTTTGACGGCAAAAACAGCTTGAATCTGAAGTGCAAATAACCTTTCGGCGGCGTTGACGACTGAAAATTTTTCCGCAAGGTGTGCAACGAATTCGCCTTTCCGACGTACAACTTGCAGAAAACAATTTGGAGGCTGATAACAATGGCAACACGTGAAGAGAACATCAAAAAAATCAACGACGAACTCGAACAGATGAGCGACGACGAACTCGAACAGATCGCGGGCGGCACCGCGAAAGAGGCAAAACTTTTTAGAAAAACGGCTGTCGAAAAGGGCTGGGCACTCAGCGAATACGGAATGGCGAGCGGAATGGCGGCAAATCGGATGCTTGAAGCAATCGGTATTCCGAATGTGAATTGGCACATAGCTACCGACGAGCCCGCCGATTTTTGGGACAACAACGGCAACCACTACAATTTTGAAACGGTAATGAAAAAAATTCATCAACTGCCCAATAAAAAATAACCGTCAAACACGTTTTCGTTGACGGCTGAAAATTTTCTTGCAAAGTGCGTAACGAACTCCGATTTTCGACGTACAAGTTGCTTACAATCGCAAACAAAAGCCCTTCGGCTAATGTCGGAGGTTTTTTCGTTTGACGGCGGAAATTTTTTTGCTACAATTAACGGCAGATTTAACGACGCGGTTGCAAGGAGTTGATCTGTTTGGAGAATTTCAGCGTCGCGATTAGTTTTCGCGGCTCGCTCGGTTGGGTTGAGTTTGACGAAGCCGCCCGCCGCGCAAAAGTTTTTTTGGGCGACGACGAAGGCAAACGCCTTGCCGAAGAATTTCTGTCGACGCCGCACAAGATAAAAATTCCGCACGAAACGCTGTTGGACTTCACCGAAGAGACTTTCGACGCGAACGAGAGCGCACAAAGTTTGAAAATCGTTTTGACGCGGCTTTGGGAAGCGACGGGCGTTCACGTCGACTGGAGCCGACCCGTCGAGTACGTCAAGGCTCATCCGCATTATTGATTGGAGGCGAATTTTCATGCCGAAAGAATACGTCAGCTGTCCGAAATGCGGTCGCAAGGATTTTGGCGAAATTTTGGAGTGCAAACGTTGCTCGCTGATTTTCTGCCAAAAATGCAAGGGCAAGCGTTCTTTGCCCGACGGCACGCAATACGAATGTTGTCCGCGTTGTGGTGCCGAAATTGACGAAGACGAAGACACCGTCCGCGTCATTGCCAAACAAAAACGTTGAGGAGGCTTTTTCATGGCGAACAACAAGATTTACACCTTCCTGGGACCGCACGCGTCCGGCAAATCGACGATGATCTCGCAGCTTATGTCAATGGGCGTCCACTACATACCGACTGTCACGACCCGCGTTTTCGACGACCGCTATGCTTACAAACGTCGCCTGTACAAAACCGTCAGCAAAGACGACTACAAAAAGGAAAAATTCATCGTCAACAACGCTTATCAGGCGAACAACTACGGCTTGCGCAAGGCCGACGTGCTCGACGCTTACTCGAATCACAAGGTCAGCATTGCCATCTTGCACGACGTGGCGGGCATCAAGCAGTTGCAAAAGTTCATCAATCAAGACTTGGTGTCGGTGTTTTTTTTGATTGACGATGTGGTTTTCGTCGACAGGTTGCTCCGTCAAGGTTGCTCGAACGATGAAATTCGCTACTACGTCGAAACCGCCGAAGAGACGGGCGAATTTGAACATTGGCGCGATGTTGATTTCGTCGTCAAGAACACCTCGACCGCACGCGTCGCCCTCGAACAAATTTTGGCGATTATGGGATTGGTCACGCTCGTTCCACAAGCCGATTTCGACAATCTCGTTAAATAGTCGGTTGGTTGTGCGCAAACGTTTGACCAATTGGATGCAACGTCACGTTGCCCGCAAGCCGACTTCGACAACCTCGTCAAGTGAAGCAACGTCACCGAAGCAAAAAAATTCCCCGCTCAATCGAACGGGGATTTTTTTAATGCGTAATGCGTAATGCTTAATGCGTAATGACAACGACGCGGCATTGTCGCCGATTGAAAGTTGCAGAACGTCAAAGCACCGTTGCAAATGCGAAAATCATCAACACGGCGGTTTCGGACAGCGTTGTTGCCGCGCCGTAAATGTCGCCCGTGACGCCGCCGATTTTTTCTGTCGCGAAAGTTGCGAATCGCCACGTCACCAAAGCCGCGCCGAAAGTTGCCGCCGTTGCCGTCACGAAAATTTTCACGTCGACGAAGGCAAGCAGTGCGATTAACGTTGCCGCCTCGACCGCCGCGAAAATTATCGTGCGTCGTGTGGTGAATTTTGCGAACGCTTTGCCCGTGCCCGTAGGACGTGCGTACGGGAACAGCCCGATTGTCGCGACCATCATCAATCGCCCGATTATCGGAGCCGCGAAAATTGCCGCGCACAGTTGAGCCGTCGAAAATCTTGCCAATTCGGTCAAAGCCGCAATGTCCAACGCCGCGACCAAAATCATCGACACGACGCCGAATGAGCCGGAGCGCGAATCTTTCATGATATCGAGAATTTTTTCGCGTTCGCGACCCGAAAACAATCCGTCAGCCGAATCCATCAAGCCGTCGCAGTGAATGCCGCCCGTCAACAAAATCAGCGACGTGAAACCGATTGTGCCCGTCAACAGCGGAAGATTGCCCGCCGTCAAAAAGTTCAGCACGCCGACGACAATCGCGCAGATTGAGCCGATTACCGCGCCTATCAACGGAAAAAATTTCACCGACTCGCCGAAACTTTGTTCAGTCCAGACGCTTTGCTTGACGACGAAAATCCGCGTCAGAAACTGCAAGCCGATTAAAAACGAATTCACCACGGCTGCGGCGTCATTGGCGTGACGACACCGAATTTATAGCCCCAATCGCGCAGGAAGTGAATAATTTCGGGCAACGCCTTGACGGTCTCCGCCTTGTCGCCGTTGCAGTGCATGAGCAGGATAACCGTGCGCGGCGGCTGTTCGCCCAAATATTTCAGCACGTTGTTGACTTGGTCGGAGGCGTTCGGGCGCGACGGCGTTGCATCTTCGGTCAAAACGTTCCAATCGTGTTCGACGTAGCCGCAATCGTCAACCATAGCGTAATAATTCGCGTTGAACATGCCGCCCGCGCCGCCGGGTGCACGAATTATAAACGGGCGCACGCCGATAACGTTTCTGATCGATTCGTCGGTTTGGATAATCTGCTCCATGAAAGCCCACGGGCTGGCGTAAATCTGCTTGTAATCGTGATTGTAGCTGTGATTGCCGATAGCGTGCCCTTCGTCGAAGATGCGTTTCAGAACCGTCGGATTCGCGTCAACCATGTTGCCGCAAACGTAAAACGTCGCCTTGACACCTTCGGCTTTGAGGATGTCCAAAACTTGCGGCGTGACTTTATCGTCGGGGCCGTCGTCGAAAGTCAAGTAAACCGTCGACTCGGCTTCGTAAGGCGCAAGTTCGGGCAGTGCAACGGGCAAGCCTTTTTCCTGCCGCTCCCAAATGTTGTATTTGTCGTAGACGGGAATCGTCGGGTCGGCAAGTTGCAAATTCGAGTAGTCGTCCGCCGCGACAACGTAATCTTTGCCTTCTTGGGCGGTGACGGTCGGCTTGACTTCGGGCTTCGTTTCCGCAGGCTTGCCGTCGGAAGTTTTGGTGTCGGTCTTGCCGTCGGAAGTCGGCTTGTCGTCGATTTTGCCCGTCGCCACTTCGGTCGGAATTTCGTTGGCGTTAGTGTCTTTGGCTTCGTCGCTGCAACCGCTCAAGCACGCCGTCAACATAAAAATCAGCATCGTGTAAAAAATTTTTCTCATGGTAACTCCTCACCGGGTGAAATTTTTTTGAAACTGTAGTGAACTATAACGCAAGCCGCCTGCAGAATCAAGCGCACAAAAATTTTTTCGGCGACGAAAAGGGTTGACGCGAAACTTAGGGAAATAACCTGCGGGGTGATTCTATGGTCGACAGAAATTTGTTCCCGTACGACTTGACGATTGCGGCGATTTTCAAGGACGAGGCACCGTATTTGCGCGAATGGCTGAATTATCATTTGCTCGCGGGCGTCGAACATTTTTACTTGTACAACAACGATTCAAGCGACGATTATGCCGAGGTGCTCAAGCCGTACGTCGACGCAAATATCGTCACGCTGATTGATTGGTCGGGCAAGGCAATGCAAAATCCCGCGTACTTGGACGCTTTGACGCGTTTCAGATTTTTTTGTCGATACATGGCGTTCATTGACTTGGACGAATTCATTTTGCCGCTGACGAATCAAAGCGTCGGTGAGGTCGTCGACGAAATTTTTTCGCGTGCCGAACGTGCGGGAGCTTTGGCGATTACGTGGCGACTTTTCGGCTCGAACGGTCACGAAACGGCGGATTATTCTCGCGGCGTGCTTGAACGTTTCACCCGTCGCGATTCCGACAAGGGCGAACCTTACGTTAAACTTGTCGGCAACCCGCGCAGTCTGAAATTTTTTTCGGGCGCGCACTTCGGCTTTCATTTCGGCGGGAACGTCACCGTCGACGAATTCGGCAAC
>JAFVBP010000139.1 GCA_017479925.1 Selenomonadaceae bacterium
CGTCACAATCGACACGGCAACGCAAGTGACGGGTACGGCAACTTTCACTGCCGGAGCGAAAATTTTGCTTCACGTCAGCGCGACGACTTCAAGCAGTTACAAAACTTATCTCGGCAACTGGTTGTTGGCGAACGTCACGGCGGTTAATTCGGGCGTCCTCACGCTCGACGTAAATCCGACGACTTGTATCACGTCAGCTGAACTTGCGCATTATTACGTTCAGGCGGTCGCCGTTGCCCAATACAAAAATTTGACGCTCGGCAGCGGTGTCACGATTACGCCGCCCGTTTACAACGTCACCAATTACAACGGCGGCATTGTCGCGATTATGTGTTCGGACACGCTCAAATTCGACGGCGGGCACATCAACTTGACCGACAAAGGAATTCCTGTTGCAAGCAAGGCACTTCGACCGACGACAGCAAATGACCCCGTCGACGACATTGACACTTACAGCGGCTGGGAAAATTCCGACACGCGCAATCATTTCTTTTTGAACGCGGGCGACGGCGCGGCTTTCATTATCGCGAAGAAAATGACTTGTCACGCGAATTCCCGAATCGGCAACACGGCAACTTACGGCGTGCAATTTTATCGCGGGGCAACAAATTCAGTCACGTATAACGAAACTGCCCCGTCAAATGTCACCAACGTCGGCGGCTCGACGATTTTGGTTGCCGCACAGACGATTGAAAATTTTACCTGCAAAATGTTCGCCAAATACCGCAGTTCGAGTTTGACCGCGGGGCAAGGCATTTGTCGCTGCTATATCGCGTCCGAAACGAAATTGCGCAACGACGAGGGACTTTACGCGTACGACTGCATTTCAAACAAAAGCCGTCTGAAATCCGCATTCGGCATTAAAAATTTCGGCAACGGTTCTTTCGGCGACTTGAACAACGTCACGACACAGCTGAACAATTACGCGAAAGTCACCGCGATTAACGGCAACAAAGTCACGTACACGGGCGCGACGACCGACGGGCTCGCTCAGTTCGCTCAAGGCGCGATGGTTATGATTCATTGGAATCACAAAAACTCTACGACCGTCGCCGAAGCGGGCAGATTTTTTATCGCGAACGTTATCGACGAATACAACGGGGTTTTGACGCTCGACGCGACACCGCCGAACATTTCAATCACGAATTACGCGTGCCAAGTCGTTGCAATCCCGCAGGCAAAAAATTTCACGCTGTCGACAACGAACGAGGCAACTCCCGCGTTCAACGGCACACAGGGCGGCATTTGCGCTATCGCCGTCAGTAACACTTGCACGATGGACTCCCAAGCGAAAATACATGTTGCGGTGTCGACTGTCAGTTACGCTTACGGACGCACGGGACTTGCAACAATCGGCAACGCTCAAGATTCAAACAAATTGCCAATCGGTCAAGGCTACGGTTCAATTTTTATTTTGGCGAACAATATGCAATTAGGCTCTGCTCTTAACGGGCAATATTATAATTGGGTTGGAAGTTACGCAGATTCAGGTTACGCCTGTGGGGGCTACAGAGGCAACGCTTCTTCCGCACAAATAACCGACAAAAATATTGGTGGGTCGGGTGCTAACGGTGGTGCACCAAGTTTTTCGGAACGCGGCGGCTATGGCTCAAACGGCGCGGCAACAAAATTTAAGCGCCCTTACCAAGGAGCACACATAATAATTGTAGCAAACAAAATCACGAAGTTTCATCAAGCTTTTATATCAACGGGCGGAACTGGGCTTTCTGGTTTTTCTTATGTAAGCGACACCAATACAAGAGGATTACGGGCTTCGGGCGCGGGTTATGGCGGTCTAGGATTGCACAAAATAAATGATTCAACCCAGCATGTTTCAAGCGGTTATAATGGCGGTGCAGGCTCTAATTCGGCATCGTATTATAGCTCACAAAAAATAAGCGACACGGAAAAAGCTACAGGCGGCTCGTCGGGTTGGGCGTTCGTTTACTGCAACGAGGTTGTCAGTCAGGACACGACGGGCACCGTGCTTGCCAACTGAGGAGGCGAAATTTAAATGCTTCAATACAACACCATGCGCTTTGGCACGGACGAATTTGTTTTCGACCGTCAAGGCTTGCTCACGTCGAAAGTTGCGCTCGACACAACGGGGCAAACTTCGGTAGGCGCTTTCACAATCACGGGCAGCGAGCCCAACGGCACCAAACGCCGCTTTCTGTTCAAGGTCGACAATAAAATTTGGAAGTTCGTCGAAGGCGCGCCCGTCGAATACACGGGCGGCACCGACGTTGACAGCGTCCTTGCGAACGGCAACACTGCGGCTGAAGTCACGGCGGTTGCGGATAATTCGGCGTGGGTCAACAAAAAAATCTACCCGATAATCGCGCTCTATGCCGACGTTGACGCGACGGTTATGCCGACCGCAAAAATTTCACTTGCCGCAATGTCAAGCAGTGCGACTTTCGAGTATTCGGTTGAAACTGCCGAGTACGAACTTAAAGAGGCGTCGCAAGCCACACCGCGAATTGTCAGCGTCGACGTGACGAGCGAAACAACCGGCAGCGCAATGGTTTACACGACAGCCCGCGTCAAAAACGGCGACACGTGGAGCGATTACACGTCACTTGCCGCGATTTCGGGCAAGGAAGCCGAAGCAATTCAATTCAAAACGCGTTTCACCGTCACGACGCTTGACGGCACCGACAGCGGCAAACTCACGAAAATTGTTATCCGCTACACCATGGGCGAGGCGGTTGTTTCGGGCGACAACGCCGAAATTTTCTCCGTGATTCAAGATTACGAATTGCCGCTCGGAACGTGTTCGGTGACGATTCGCCACGACCGTTTGACCGACAGCGTAATCAAAGCTTACGTCAACTTGATGAAGCCGTCCAAAAGCAGAGTTTTCTTGCCGATTGGTGTCGCGACGGGCACTGCCGATACATTTGTCCTCGGCGAAAACGGCGTCGGTGACACGAACATTGACCAAAACACGCTTAAAGTTTTCGGCAACGGCGCACCTGTCGCGAATTTCAGCTACAACACCGAGACCAGCGAATTGACGGTTACGGCGGACGCGGGCACGGCAATCACGGCGTCATATACTTACGATCGCGACCAAGAATTTTGGCGCGAAATGTCCAAAGACGTTAATCAGCAACCGTACAACGACGGAACGGTTTTGACGCGTTTCAGTTACTCGTTGCCCGAAGAGGAGCAATTCGGACAAACCGTCAGCAACATTCGCCTGCAACTTTACCGCACACAAGGCACGGTTACGAACGCGATTTTGGGCACGGCGAACGGCATGACTCAACAGTTCGTCCTCAAGCACGCCGCAAAAGCCGACACGATTATTTGTAACGCCGCGTGGAGCTACAACGAGAATTCGCAAATTTTGACGTGCGTCGCGCCGAAAGATACCGAAATCACCATTTCGTATGACTGGATCGGCGAAAGTCACACGGTTCACAGTTGGGCGGCAGGTTGGTCGCCCGTGCTCTAAGGAGGCTTGCAAATGTCGCAGATAATCAAAAATCCGTTGACGCCCGAACAAATGAAACAACGCGAAACCGTCAGCGCAGAAAAACTTCGCGAAGCTCAAGACGCGCTGTTTATGAATTTGTTGCAACGTGTTGACGCTCTCGAAAATCCCCCAACGAAAAAATCTGTCAAAAAATAATTCTCGCCGACGTTAAAGCCGTGCTCGATTCGGGTACGGCTTTTCGTTTGCCCGAAAGGAGCTGTTAGCATGTGGAAGAGCTGATTTTGAAAGTTGGTGAATTCGGCGCACTCGGTCTCATCACGATTTACTTGCTCACCAAAGGCACGGACGCTTTAAAAGATTTGGCGAAGTCGAACGAATCACTTGCCAAGTCGGTTCAAACGCTTGCCGACAAAGTCAATCTGCTTGATAACCGCGTCGACGATTTTAAACAGCAAATGCGCGACGTCGGCGCACGCCTGAACAAAATCGAAAATCAACTTGAGGATTTGTGCCAACGCATTGAAAAATCAATACGCGGCGACTGATTCAACGTTCTTTGACAACTGAATATCGCGGTCACTCGCGTTTTTTGTGTGAAAGGAGCCAATCTGTATGAAAATTTTTATTAACCCCGGTCACGAACCGACACTTGACCCCGGCGCGTGCGGTAACGGACTTCGCGAAGCTGACGTTGCCTTGAAAATCGGCAAGCGCGTCGAAAATTATTTGCGTGCCGTCGGTTACGAAGTCAAACTTTTTCAGTATGACGGGCTGCACGAAATTTGCGCGGACGCAAACAGTTGGTGCGCGGATTTATTTGTCTCGATTCACTGCAACGCGGCTGAAAATTTGTCGGCGAAAGGTACCGAAACTTTTTTCAGCTACGGTTCTGCGGGCGGGCGTTCGCTTGCCGAAAAAATTCAAAAGCAGATTGTAAATTCGGTGCCCGTCGTCGACCGTGGCGTTAAGCAGGCAAATTTCGCGGTGCTCACGGGAACCAACATGCCCGCCGTACTCGTCGAAACTGCTTTTATTTCAAACGCCGATGACGCGGAACTTTTGGTTGACTGCGAAGACGATTTTGCACGTGCAATCGCTCGCGGTATCACGGATTTTTTTTTGACGGAAACGCCGCTGCCTGACGTTGCCGACGTTCCGAAAAAATCTGCGGGGCAGCTGAGCGAACATTTTCACGCGTCTGAATTCGTTTGCCCGTGTTGCGGCACGGGGAATATCAAACCGCGCTTGATTGAACTTTTGGAACAACTTCGCGCCAAAGTCGGCAATTTCCCGATTCACGTCAACAGCGGCTACCGTTGCCCGAAACACAACGCGGAAGTCGGCGGCGTCGCAAATTCCCAACACGTTTTCGGCAACGCGGCTGACATTACAATCCCGCTGGCGGGCTATTATCGCACGCGAAAAGCTGTCGAAGAACTTGACTTTGACGGCACGGGCTTTTATCCGCCGTTGCAACCCAACACCGCGTGGTTTATTCATGTCGACGTTCGCGAAGGCGGCACGGGCGCGCATATCGAGTGGGAGGAATAACGCGTGTGGAAAATTATTTCTCTCGTTGCCGTTGACGAAGAAACCGGCGGGCGCGTCACGATTGAAGATAATCGCGTCAAAATTGCGACCGTGGCGGATTCGGTTACCGTTTTTCGCCGCGTCAAGTTAAAAGAAACTCCGCCGCACTTGTCCGTTGCGATTGACGACTTGTTGAAAATTTTCGCGAAGGAGGACGCCACATGAAAAAAATTTTTGCTGCAGTCTTCGGACTGGCTGACCGGCTACACAAAAAAAATTGTAGCCGTCACGCGTATCAGTTAAGCCCCGTTTTCGGGGCTATTTTTTTTTCGCTAAAATGTGGTGCGGACTTTTGGGAACGTTCCCCGCCGGCGACGCACGCAGATAAGCTTTTAAGCGATAAACCTGTTGCGTCGTGAATTTGTGTACTTTTTCAGACAGGCAAAATTCAAGCCCATCGCGCAGATTTTTCTTGCGTCAACGGGCGTATTCGCTTTTGAGCACTTTTGCGAAATGACAACGGCAAAAAGTTAATACGAAAAATCAACATCGAAGTTTTCAACTTCATAGCCGTCGGCGCTTGTCATGAACGGCACGCATTGATCTTTACCGTAAAACATGCCGAACGCCGCAACAGCTCCGTTAATTTCTTGCACCATCACCGTTAAATTTCCGCCATACGGAGGCTTGCCGCGATACAAATTTTCGCCATTGCTTTTGTATTTCCAAGCATAAATCACCGTGCCCGTGCCGTTGTGAAACCGAACGCCTCTGTCATATATAAAATTTTCCCGGACGATTTCAACGGGGAAATAGCTCAACAAAATCGGCTTAAATTCTTCAAACGTCATTTGCTTGCCAGTCTTCGACACACGGCAAATTATTTTGTTGACTTCGCCAAAATCTTTTTGCTCATAACGCCCGACCGAGGCGTCAGCGTATTCTTTCTGAAAAAGCAATATCGCTTGCGGTGAGTCTTTGCCGGTGTCAACTATATCAACCATTGTCGCCGGGACTGATTGATAAAACGCACGAACGGCGGCAACCGTGTCTGCAAGTCGCGGGTGATTCGGCATCGTAATTATTTCCCAGCCCGTCAGTTGTGGCGCAGGCTTTGTTTCAGCCGTTACTTGTTCGATTTTTGCGGGCGCAACTTGTTCAGTTTTCGGCGCGGGATTATCGGAAGTTTTTTCGTTGCCGCAACCGCTAAGAAGAAACGAGACAATCAACATCGCCGTCAAAAGCTTTTTCACGTTACCAACTCCAATCAGAAAAAATCCCGCTGAATGACTTTCAACGGGATTTTAAAACTTTTTCAAGCAAAAGGCAAATTCATTTCGGCTTTTTCGTAAGTTCGCTTGGGAAAATAGCGTTTTTTAGCCCGCTTAAATCGCAGTTCGCGATTCTTCCTCAAAAGGTTTTGAGTACTCGTACTCGCGCTTCACGGTATCTTCAACCGTGCGCCGCCCGCGCTCGTCCAGTAGCCGATAAGCTTTAATCAAATCGACTTCCGTCGGCGTCAAGTCAAGTTGTTCTCGTGACACAATTTTTCCGTAGCCCAAACCGTCCGCGCTGATTCCGAGAAGCTTGCAGATTTTTATTACGTTGTCAACCGACGCATTCATCACGCTCCCTTTTAACATACTGTCAAGTGTTGAACCGGGTACGCCCGCGAGTTTTGCGAACGCGTTCACGCTCCGATACTTCGACAAAATTAACGCCTTTAATTGCTCCTCGACAGTCACGCTTTCACCCCCTTTTTAGGCAAAAGTATACAACGCCATATTGGAAAAATCAACAAAAATTTTTGTTTTATCGTAAGCAAAGCTTGATTTTTCCGCCTTAACGGATATAATAAACAGTGTTTCCGATTTATCGTAAAGAACGGAGGTGGCAATTATGTATCCAAATCTTGAAGCCGAACTTAAGCGCAAAAACGTCAAACGCACTGACCTTGCCAATTTGCTTGGCTGTTCCGTCGGCACCATTTCCGAAAAAATGACGGGCGGCAGTTCGTTTTCGTTTGACGCCGCTGTCAAAATCAAACAATTCATCGGCGTAGACATTGAGCTCGAAGAACTTTTCGCCAAAGACGGCACGCCCGACACGGCGGCTTAATCAAAGGAGTGATTCATTTGAAAACTAAAGGCGGTTACACACACGAAGAATACGAAAAGATGATGCTCGAACTCAAAAGACGCTACAGCGTCGTCGGCGAAAAAGATTTCGAGTATCGCGGGCGTTTCGGTCGCGCCGCGCTTTTTCACGACAACGACACCGGCGAAGAATACTGGCGCGGCAAAGAAGCACGTTCCAATTTTCGTTTTCGTGGCGACACGCTTGAGGAAGTCGAAGCGGATTTTCATTCGCTGGTTGACGGCTTAATTGACGAATTGGGCGAAGACGGAGAACCCAAAAATGGCTGATTTAATCATTGACAACGAGTTTCGTGACTTGATACCGCCGCTCAGTGACGACGAAAAAAAGCAACTCAAAGAAAACATCTTGCGCGACGGTATTCAAGACCCGTTGAAGGTTTGGCAAGGCACGCTGATTGACGGACACAACCGTTACGAAATCGCGCAAGCGCACGGCTTGACCTTTGAAACTGCCGAAATGGAATTTGCAAGCCGCGACGACGTGATTATCTGGATTATCAAGAATCAATTCGGACGCAGAAATCTTTCGGCTTACGACCGCTCAATTCTTGCGCTCAAACTCAAACCTGTTATCGCCGCGAAGGCAAAAGAAAATTCTCTGGCTAATCTCAAGCAGAATACCGATAGGCAAATATTTGCACATCGGGACGAAGAGAGCAAGCAAACAGAAACTGCTGACGAACGTAAGACCAACGCTCAAATTGCGGAACAAGCAGGCGTATCGCGTGAAACAATCCGCAAGGTTGAGAAAATCGAAGCACAGGCAACGCCGGAAGTCAAGGCGGCTCTCAAGTCAGGTGAAATGTCTATCAATCAAGCGTTCAAAGAAATTAAGAACGCTGAAAAAGTTCAACGTCAAGAGGAAACTCGCGAACGCAAAGCCTACACGCCGCCGACCGAATTACCTGCCGATAAAGTGAAACTCATCTGCGCCGACATTCGCGACGGACTTGCCGAAATTGCCGACAACAGCGTCGACTTCATCATTACCGACCCGCCTTATCCGAAAGAATTTTTGCCGCTTTATGAAAACCTGTCGAAGGTTGCGGCGCGTGTTCTCAAAGACGGCGGGTCGCTTATCTGCATGACGGGACAATCTTATCTGCCCGACGTGATTCGACTGCTGTTGACTTCGCTGAATTATCACTGGTGCCTGAGTTACGTAACAATGGGCGACAAAACACAGATTTGGAAATCACGCGTCCACACCGCATGGAAACCGCTGCTTTGGTTCGTCAAAGGCGAATACAAAGGCGACTGGTTAGGTGACGACGTTGTTACAAGCACCAACAAAGATAAAACCTTTCACGAGTGGGGACAATCTTTCGGCGGCATGAAAACGCTTATCGAACGCATGACTTATCCTGACGACATCATTCTTGACCCGTTTTTAGGCGGCGGCACAACCGGCTTAGCGGCATTGAAAAGTGGCAGAAAATTTATCGGTGTCGACATTGAACAATCTTGCGTCGACATTACAAAAACGAGAATTGTGGAGGCTTTTGCCAATGGGTGAGACCGCAAGAGAACGAAACGGCTGGCGCGACGAAGGAATTTCGCGGCGTCATCGGCTATGGGGCGTTGAATGCCAAATGACCGACTTGGATTTTCCCGTGCTTGAATACTATTGTGAACACCGCGTTGTGCGCCCTGTGGCGATAATTGAATACAAAAACGACCATGCAAAGCGCGACGATAACCTTTTGCCTTATGGTGCTCTTCGGCAAATAAGCGACTGTGCTAATCTGCCTTTTTTTGTCGTTCGTTACTCCAGTGACTTCAAAAACTATCTGGTTATAGCAATGAACAAATGGGGTGAACTTCGCCTTTCAGAAAAAGAACGTGCTATGACGGAAGAAACGTACATAAGGTTTTTATATTACCTTCGTGGATATGGCGCACATTCGAAAGAAGCCGAAAACGCCATAACAAGACTGCATAGTGAAGAAATTCGCGGTCAGCCGACATTATTCCCCGCGCTCGGAGGCGACCAAAATTGACTGATAAGGATTTTGACGAGATTGTCACACGGCTCGAAAACATGACCGACGAAGAATCCGAATTGTACGGGCGTCGCCGCCAAATTGAATTGCTCAAATTTGAACTTCAAAGTTTGGCGAAAACTGCCGCGGCTATTCGTTCAAAAGTTTGGACGCCCGAAGCCCAAAAGTACGCTGAATTTGTCGTTGACGGAAGCGCGGCGGCTGTTCGTTCTCTCGACGACGAACTTAAAATCGCCACACTCAAAATCAAAGCTTACGAGGCAAATGTATGATGAAATATCTTGCACTACTCGCGCTGATGACGTTCGCGACAACGCTGACCGCGTCGCTGGTCGTCTTTGAAGAGCCGCCCGCGTTTATCGCATACACATTCGGCGCGTTCACCGGCGCAGGTTGGATCGGAATTATCGCCTTGTGGATGCGGAGGTGCGAACGTGGCTAAATGTATCGCTTGCGGACAAGAATTCAAACCGCTCAGCAGTCGCCAAAAAACTTGTTCGCTCCAATGCACGCACGACGTTGCAAAATGCGGACAACGCGGCGGCTTCACGAAAAATCAATCGCCACCCGCAGAAAAAATTTGCCCGATTTGCAAACAAAAATTCACGCCGGCAACCAATCATCCGTACCAAAAATATTGCTCGGCAACTTGCCGCGAACGTGCGCCGATTGAACGCGCCAAATTAAAAACGTGGTTTGCCGTCGAGTGGGAAGCGTGGAAACGTGACTTTGCCGCCGGTAAAACTCAATCGAACAGGAGTGATTAACATGAACGAATTCACTAAACAGTACGCCGCGTTGGTCGCCAGATATGTCGACCCCGACGAACTTGAAAATTTTCACGAGGATTTTGAAGAAGTCTTGAACGCTTATTACGACGAGTACACTGACGACGACGAAGACGAACCCGACGAAGAAGCCGACGAGGGTACCGACGATTGGGCAGGCATTGTAAAAACAGTGTCTGCCGCCAAACAAAATCAATCCGCCAAAGGCAATCGCCGCGACGCAACATTTGACGAAGCTGTAAAAGTTGTGCGCGACCTTATTCGTTTGGTAAAGGAGGCTTAATTTGGCACGACTGATTCTTGTTTACGGGCAACCTGCGGCGGGCAAAACTTACGCACTAAAAACACTCAATCCCGATGAAACCGTCATTATCGACGGCGACCGCAAAGGCGCGCTGTGTTGGCTCGGCTGGAAGAAACTTTACAACGTCGACCGTAAAAATTTTTTCGCGGCATCTTCGCTCGACAAGACAATCAAGCTCGTTGAACACGTCGCCAACAATGACGACTTCAAGCACGTGAAAAATATCGTCGTCGACGGGCTCAACAACATCATGAGCATTGAAGACACGGCATTTTTCTTCGGCAAACGTCCTTACAAAAACAAACTCGACCTGTACGAGGCGATTAGCCAAAAAACTATCTGGCTGATTGAAACTTGCAAGGGTTATCGCTCCGATCTGAATATCATCTTCAACGCGCATGTGAAGACCGCCGACCCTTACGCGACGGGCGAAGTCGACCACCTGTTTACGCCGGGCAAAGCTCTCGAAAACAAAAAGAAAATCGAAGGCGCATTCAACTACGCTTTCTACGCCAAAGCCGACAGGGAAGGCAATCACTTTTTCGAGACCGCGCCGATTAATTCAACCGCACGCACGCCCGAAGGTTGCTTCCCGCCGACAATTCCCAACGACATGCAATTTATCATCAACACGATTGATAAGTACGACGAAGGAGCTGAGTAAATGGGTATCAATTTACGAGCGAAAGGTTATGACAACGTGGAAGAACGCGGAAATTTTGAACGTCTGCCGGCGGGCGGTTACGTCTGCAATATCATCGACGCGGAAATCACAAATTCCAAAAGCGGCAACCAAATGTTGAAAGTTTTGATTGACGTCAACGAGGGCAAGTTCGCGGGCTATTTCAAAAAACAATTTGACCATCTCCGCAAGACAAAACCTGAATTGAAGTGGGCGCACGACGCGATTCTTTATCAGAATTTGTTCGACCGCGACGGCAATGTCAACGGCGGACTGAAAAGCTTGCTCAAGTCGGTTGAACGTTCAAATTTCGGCTTCACCGTCAACGTTGAAGACTTTGACGAAAAAACTTTGCGCGGGAAACTTCTCGGCGTGATTTTCGGCGATAAGGAATTTGAAAAATCCAACGGTGAAGTCGGACTTTCGGCTTATGCACGGTTCCCGCGTTCGGCTGAAAAAATTCGCGAAGGCGACTTCCAAATTCCCGAAGTTGTCAAGCTGGACAAAGACGACGCGTCAAAACAGGCTCCGATTCAAATGTACAAACCGTTGACGGACGACCATGACGACCCGACAGTTCTCGACGACCCGCCGTTTTAAAAAATGACGCTCGGAAGTTTATTTGACGGTATCGGGACGTGGCAGTTGGCAGCCGTCCGCGCAGGAATTACCCCCGTGTGGTCAAGCGAAATTGAAAAATTCCCGCGTGAAGTTTCTGCCCGCCACTTCCCGAATTCAATTCAACTCGGCGACATAAATTCAATCACCGACGCCCCGCATGTCGACATCGTCACCGCGTCGAGCCCGTGTCAGGACATTTCTGTCGCGGGCAAATTGGGAGGTATCCGAAGTGCACGAAGCGGATTGTTTTTTCGGGCAACTGAACTTGTTCGACGTTGCAACGCTGAATTCTTTATCCGGGAAAACGTTCCGAACGTCATCAACATCAACGGCGGGCGCGACTTCCAAGCAATCCTCGAAGAAATCACGCAGACCGCAATTCCAATACCTGAATGCGGTTTCGCCAACGCCGGTGTGGTTGACTTCGGACGCGGGCAACTTGCCTACCGAATTCTCGACGCTCAACACTTCGGAGTGCCCCAACGACGCAAAAGAATCTTTCTTGTCGCAGATTTTACAGGACGACGCGCCGCCAAAATATTATTTGAGCCCGCGAGCATGCGAAGGAATTCTGCGACGACTGACCGCACAAAACGTGACACCGCCGCCGGAATTACTTACGGCATTGACCGCGCAACTTTCAACCAAGGACGCAACGCACAATACAAGCCCCAAATAAATTTGGAAATTTGTCCGTCGTTGACTGCGCGAGGTTGCGCCGCCGTTTGTTCGAACAATCGCGTCCGCAGATCAACTCCGCTTGAGGAAGAACGTCTTCAAGGCTTGCCCGACAATTGGACTGCAGGCGGTTCCGACAGCGCACGTTACAAAGTTCTGGGCAACGCGCTTGCCTTGCCGATAGCCGAATTCATTTTGAGGAGAACCAAGCATGTATATTGCCGCTCATTGGAAAGTTTTTGACCGAACGGGCGCAGAAATTGACGCCATCGAACACGAACTGCACCTAATTTCCGGCACGAACGTTTATCGCACCGAGACCGTCAACGACGATCGAACTTACGATGCAATTTACGTTTTGAAAGGCAACGTCACCGGCGAACGACTTGCCGACGCTTGTGACTTCATGGAAAACAGCGGGGCTTATCCCGTTTAGAAAGGAACCGCAATGGAAATTACCACCGTCGCGCAGGTTGAAGAAACCTTGCTGAAAATTCACGACCTGCAAAAATTTATCGACAGCGCGGAAGCTAAGCGAGATCAAAGTATTAATTTCCTTCGTATGCGGATTGAGGACGCGAAATCGGCTTGCGACAACGAAACCGCTTACGCTCGTGAAGAAATCGAAGCGTTGAAAACTCCGCTTGAAGATTATTTCAAACAAAATCCGCCGACGGGCAAACGCAAATCGCTGAAATTCGCCTGTGGAAGTTTCGGCTACAACAAGGCGTCGACAAAATTTTTCTTTGGCGGGCACGAACTCAACGCCGACAATGGCGACTTGCTCATATTCGCGAAGAAAAATCGCCCCGAATTCGTCAAAACCAAAGAGTGCGTTGACTGGGCAAAGCTCAAAAACGCTTTGGACTTCGACGACGAAAATGTTTTCTTCACCGACACGGGCGAACTTTTTACCGGCGTCAAGGCGCAGAAAACTTTTTTCGTTAAAAGTGCTTAATCGGCTTTGGGCGGCGTGTCTCAAAATTTTTCCCCCATCAAATCACCCGCGTCGCCCGACGCTTTTTATAAGGAGGCACCACATGACACGACCGATGAAATTTCGCTGGCGCGACTATGACGACGGTAGAATCCGTTACGCATACTTTTTCCTTGATTTTGGAGGCAACCCGCGCATTCGTGAAGGGCACATCGAAGACCGTGGCATAGCACTTGACAGTGAGCGACTTGCTCAGCTTGTCGGCTATGACTGCAACGGACGCGAAGTCTACGAAGGAGACAAAATCGCCATTGACGGCGGCAAAACGTTTATAGCGTTCTTGGGCTCGTCGGTTACTTTGCCTGAATTCTTTAAAGGCAACAGCGAAGCAGTGAATTTTGACAACCTCAAACTTAAGGAGGATACAAGGTGATTAAAATCTGTGCGCGTTGCGGAGAAAGTTTCGAGGCGGTTGCTCACGCACGGAACGTGAAATATTGTCCCGATTGCCGCCCCATAGTTAACCGCGAAAGATGTCTTGAACGCAATCGCCGCCTTGCTAACGAACGTCGAATCGCATTTCACTACTATTATTTGGAGAACCGCGAACAAATTCTTGAACGAATGCGCATTAACTATGCCAAGAAAAAGCAGAAACTCAAGGAGGCTCGATCATGAAACATTCAATCAGACAGCGCGTCATCAACGAATACGGCTTGCCCGTTACTAAAATCGAGACCGTCACCGGCGAACTCGGCAGCGGTATCTTCGACAAGAACGGCAAAGAAATTTTTGAGGGAGACCGCGTTGTCGTCAAGCAATATCCGAATTTGAAAATGCCCGTTTCGTTCAGCGAAGGTGAATTTTACGGAGCAATCAGTTCCGACGGCAGGCGAACCGCTTTGGCGACACATCAATCAAAAGACCTTGAAATCGTCGGACATGTCGGCGATTAAGTTCAGCGTCACCACGGAGCCCGTGCCCTTCAAGCGTGCAATGACCAACGGCAAGCGGCGTTTCAACGACCCGCGATATTCCGATTTTAAATACTTCGTCGGACTTCACGCACGCGCCGCAATGCAGGGACGGGCACCGTTTACCGAGCCGATTAAAATCACCGTCAATGTCTTCACGAAATACAAGCCCGAAAGTTTGAAGTCGGGCGATTGGGACAATCACGGCAAGGCGGTATCGGACGCGCTCAATGGTATTTGTTTCGTCGACGACCGACAAATCGTCGAAGGGCATGTGTACCTGCATAAGGGCACGCCGCACATTGAAATCGAACTGGAGGAAACGACATGAAATTTATCAAGACCGACAGCCGCCACTGTTTCAACAGCGACCAGATTTTAGGATTCGTGATTTACCAAGGTTGCGGCTCGGACAATGCGCCTTATTACACGGTGAACGCAATCCCAATTAACGCCGATTATCGCGACCAAGCCGCCACAATCGAAGAGTTTGACCGGCTCACCGACGCCGAAGACTTTCTCGCCAAACTCGTCGCCAAACTCAACGCGGAGGCTCATCATGTGGAAGATTGATTCGGACGGCAACGCGTCAAACGAACTCGGCGAAAAAATCTGGCTCGCCAACGAACACGGACGTTTCAAGATTTACGAAAAACGTCTGGTCGAAACAAAAAAATGGCGCGGCTTTATGACCAAATTCGCTTACTCGTTTCACAAAAAATTTTCGGAAGCCGACGCCCGCGAACAACTTTTCCGTCACGTCGATTTTCTGAATTTGGATGCCGAGTTGGGACACTTGGCGATAAAAGAAATCTATCGCGAACTCGACGCCCGCGCCAAAGCCCGCAAAAAATTAAAAATGCTGTCACTGTGGGCGCAATAACGGAGGGAACTCTCATGCTGATAAAAGTTGACCCAACTTGTTGGCTTAATCCTCAAGACGTTTTGGCGGTTACGGTTTGCCGCGCACCCGACTGGCGCAACAATCACAACGACATAGAAATTTCACTTCGCAACGGAAGACTTGTCACGTTAAAAACCGCCGCGACTTTCGACGAAACACAATCTTTCGCCAAAGAAATTGCCGACAAACTCAACGCGGGGGAACGCACATGAAAAATTTTAACCTTGAAAAAATTTTAGTCGCCGGCTCGGCAATTCTTTTGACCGTGGCAGGACTTGCGACTTGCAACGCCGAGGACTTCTGTGTCGGCTTTGTCGCAGGCTCCGCCGCCATTGTTTCCGTTGCCATTTGCACCGGCGACGACAAATAACGCGGAGGATAAAAATGACTGAACGCAACGACTTTTACCAGCTCGACGAATTCAGTTTCGGGCTTTGCTTGAAAATTCTTGAGGAATACAAAGAAACGCGCTTTCAAATTGACGCACTGATTGAATCAATCGGACACGGCAAAATCGAACTTAAAACGCTTGAGGCTCTCGAAGGCACTTTTAAAGAATTCGGCACGTCCCGCAAAGCAAAACTTTACAGTTCGGTTCTCGCGCAGATCAAAAAAGAAAATTTCCCGTCGGAGGCTGATTAGCTTTGAAAAATCTTGACTACGAAAAAATTCTTCTCACAATCGCGGTCGTGTTCATGATTGTGTTCGGTGCCAAAACCGCCACCAATCCCGCTGATTTTTTCGGCGGGTGTTTCACGGGCTCTGCCGCGATAATTTGTTTCGCTCACTGGATAAACTAATCGGGAGGGCTTGTCGTGAACCAATTCGGAATTTTCACCGACGTTCGCGGTCGCCGCTGGATTTGTGGGCACGCGCTCAAAATCCTGTTCGGCATCGTCGAACCCGTCAATAAAAAATTTTGGGATTATGACAAGCTCTGCCAACAATTCAGCCAAAGGAGGAAATCTCATGAAACTAACTCACGTGTACGTGTTCGGGGCTGACGATTGCCCGCGAATAAAAATCGGTATCTCGGACGCCCCAAAGCGACGCGAAACTGAATTAATCAACGGTTGCGGCTTTGAAAACGCCCACATGCTCTGGGTGTCTCCGCCAATGACCAAAAAAGAAGCGATGCTTCACGAATCAGCGTTGCATCGCCGCCTCGCTGAATACAACACCAGTGGTGAATGGTTTCGCGCCGACAAAGTCACCGTCGACAACATCACACAGTATTTTGCTGAGCAACCAACTAAGCCACCGATTAAATTTCGCGGCATACGCTGTAAAATGCGCGACAAAGGGCAGCCCGTTTATGGTGGCTACTCTCAGCGCGGCAACAACTACGTGCTTATTTGGCACAGTGACGGGCAAGCCGGCGCAGAAGTCTTCCCTACAAGTGTTCGCCAACTTGTTGGCTTTGACCGCAGCGGCTGCGAAATTTACGAAGACGACATCTTGGTTGACAACAATGGTAAAAAATTCACCGCCCGATTGGTCAGCGCGGTTGTGAACGACGAGGGTTTTTTGTGCAACATCCCGCTTGAACAACTGAAACTCAAGGAGGAATGTTAATGAAAGTTATCAAACGCGACAGCACGCACGTTGATTTCGACAAGACAAAAATTTTCAATGCGCTTTGCAAATGTCGCGACGCCGTTGAAAAAAATATCGACAACGAACTTTTGTATCGGCTGACCAATCGCGTCGCCAAACAAATTCGCGGGCTCGAAGAAATTCACGTTGAAGAAATTCAAGACGCAGTCGAATTCGCGCTCATGGAATCAAAACTTTTCGCTATGGCAATCGCTTACGTCGAGTACCGCCACAACCACAAGATCCGTCGCGAAGCCGGCGCGAAATTAATGGACACGTACCGCGAAATTTTTTTCACCGACGCCGAAAACGCCGACCACAAGCGCGACAACGCAAATATCAACACCAACGCGCCGATGGGAATTATGCTCAAGCTCGGCAGCGAAGGCGCAAAACATTTCGTCAACAACTACGTCCTGCCGAAAGAATTTGCCGACGCGCACACCGATAATTTTATTCACATTCACGACCAAGATTTTTCGCTGATAACTTTGAACTGCGTGCAGATTGACTTGCTCAAACTTTTCAAAGGCGGATTTTCGACCGGTCACGGATTTTTACGCGAACCGCAAAGTATTCGTTCTGCCGCGTCGCTCGCCTGTATCGCAATTCAATCGAATCAAAATGACATGTTCGGCGGGCAGTCAATCAACGCGTTTGATTTCGCAATGGCTCCCTACGTCCGCAAAAGTTTTCGCAAGGCTCTTTATTCGGAAATTGAACGGGCTTGCGCGTACACGAACGCACGACTTATTGACGCCGATATTGTCGACCAATGCCGTTTCAGTTTGAATTTCGACGACGCTCGGTCAATCGATTGGCTTGCGGAAGTTTTGGAAGACCGCGAACTTGCGAAGAAAGTTTACGTGTTCGCTTGCAAATCCGTTGAGGACGAAACTCATCAGGCAATGGAAGCGGTGATTCACAATTTCAACACGCTCCACAGCCGCGCAGGGGCTCAGGTGCCGTTTTCGTCAATCAACTACGGCATGGACACTTCGCCCGAGGGACGCCTTGTTATCCGCGAAATTCTGAATGCTATCAACGCGGGGCTCGGCAAAGGTGAAACCCCCGTGTTCCCGATTAGCGTTTTTCAGCTGAAACGCGGCGTCAACTACGACGAAGGCGACCCGAATGTTGACTTGTTCCGGCTCGCGTGCAAAGTCAGTGCCAAACGTCTTTACCCGAACTTTTGTAATTTAGACGCGCCGTATAACTTGCAGTACTACAAATCGGGCGATTATAACAGTTTTGTTGCAACTATGGGTTGCCGATCAAGAGTTATGTCAAACGTCAACGGTCCCGAAATTTCGGGCAGTCGCGGCAATTTCGCGTTCGTCACGATTAACTTGCCGAAACTTGCGCTCGAAGCGGGCGGCGACATTGAAAAATTCTTTGCGCTCTATGACAAGTACATTCAAATTTCGCACGACTATTTGTTGTTCCGGCTGAAATATATCGCCGACAAACACGTTTACAATTTCCCGTTTTTGATGGGACAGGGCATTTATCTTGATTCGGACAAACTCAAACCGACCGACAAAATCGGCGACGTTCTCAAGCACGCCAGCTATTCAATCGGATTTTGCGGGCTCGCGGAGTGTCTCGTTGCGCTAATCGGCAAGCATCACGGCGAAAGTTACGAAGCTCAGCAACTCGGTTTGAAAATCGTCGGGCACTTGCGCGAAAAAACTGACGCGTACACCGCTGCCGAAAAGTGGAATTGGACGACGTTCGCGACGCCTGCCGAATCGACTGCGGGAAGTTTTCAACGTGCCAACCGTGAAAAATTTGGCATCATTGAAGGCGTCACCGATCGTGATTACATGACGAATTCAAATCATGTGCCCGTTTACTGCAAAATCAACGCGCTTGACAAAATCAAAGTCGAGGCTCCGTATCACGCGCTCTGCAACGCGGGGCATATCGCCTATATCGAAATGGACGGCGACCCGTCGAAAAATGTTCCCGCGTTCGAAAAACTTATTCGCGCAATGCACGACGCCGACATGGGATATTTTTCGATAAATCATCCCGTCGATTATGATCCCGCCTGCGGTTATGTCGGGGTTATCGAAAATGTTTGCCCGAAATGCGGACGCCGTGAAACTCACGACAATCCGTTTAAACGTCAACGCCGTATCACGGGCTACCTGACGACCGATTTAACGACGTGGAACAATTCAAAACGCGCCGAAGAACATGACCGCGTCAAACACACGAGGTGATTTGCATGAAGTACGGCGAACGCGCTCGGATTTTCGGACGACGCCTTCAGCAAGCACGAAAAGACGCGGGATTATCCCGCCGTGATTTTGCCGAGCGGATAGAAATTTCGTGGCGACGTTTGGTCGCTTATGAATTAGGCACCCGCGAACCGCCACTAGCAATTTTAGTAAATATCGCCCGCAGGTTGCATGTTTCACTGGATTGGTTAATCGGACTTAAGGAGGATTCATAATGAAATTTTCAGTTTACAAAAATGACTTACTCGACGCGCTGAAACCTGTCGCCAAATGTGCGGCTCTCAAACCGCAAACTCCGATACTTTCCGGCGTCAAAATTGTTGCCGGTGACGGAAAAGTTACTTTGACGGCGACTGACTTCAACGTTGCCGCTCAAGCCGTAATTCCCGCCAACGTCGAAATGGACGGCGAAGTTTGCGTCAGTGCGCGTTACCTGCTTGAAATCGTCAACAAAATTTCCGACGAAGTCATCACATTCGACGCGGACGAAAACAAATTAAACGTTTCGTCGGGCGGCACAAATTTCGACGTGCCGATTTTCAACGCACAAGAGTTTCCGACAACGAAATTCGCCACGGAACCCGCATTTAAAGTTCGTTCGGCACTGCTTAAAGAAATGCTCACCAAAACGATTTTCGCTGTCGACAAAGGTGCCGCAGGTCGCCCGCTTTTTGAAGGCGTCAACATTTTCACTAAGCCCACGGATGGCGGTGTTTTGCTTCAAGCTTTGGCGACCAACACGCACCGAATTGCCGCATTTTTCGGCGGGCATGTGTCCTGCGACAACGCGCCCGATTTTAACGTCGTTGTGCCCGTCAACGCGCTGTACACGATTTTGGCTGAGCTCGGCGGCGGTGAAGAACCTGTGACGATTGTTCCCGACGGTCAAACGCTGATTTTTCACGTCAATAATCTGCGGCTCAAAACTCGGCTGATTGAAGGCGAATTCCCGCCCGTTGACCGCGTGCTTTATCCCGACACCGAAAATCAAATGTACTGCAACACCGGCGAACTCAAAAACGCAGTCGAGACCGCGAAAGTTGTTTCAAAGCACGGCGAATACAACGCCGTCACGTTGAAAATCACCAACGGGGCAATCAACGTTGTTGCCGACAGTAATGAGTGCGGAAATTTTTCGACATACGTCGAGGCACAGGCGACCGCCGACTTGGAAATTGCGTTCAATGCCGATTATCTTTCGGACTTTTTAAAAACTGTCGGCACGCGCAAAGTTTGTATGCGTTTCAACGGCAAGCATGATCCCGTTCAACTTTTCGGTGAAAACGAAGACGACAGATATATTTACGTCGTCACGCCCGTGAGAGTTTAAATCATGGCACGCACACCCAAAACTTGGCTGCAAATCCCGTTGGCTCCCAAATACGAAATTAACCAGTTCGGTGACGTTCGCAATATTGCTTCGGGCGTCGTCGTTAAGCCGTGGATACCGAAAGACCGCGTCGCCGACAAGCAAGTTTATCTGCGAATTGAAACCGGCGGCAAGGCAAAAAGTTTTCACGTGTCGGGCTTGCTCTATTACGTGCACGGCATCATTCCGAAACGCAAAGCTCATTCGCGAATTCCCGTCCCTGTTGTCGTCAGCCACGGCAAAAACGAACGCTATTGTTTTGATTCAATTCGGCAAGCCGCGAATTTTTTGGCGACACGAATTCCGAAAACTGCACAGAGAATACATACCGCGATTTGTTCAAAACATCCGAAAGAATTTCACGGCTGGAAAATTAACTACTTGAGGTGAC
>JAFVBP010000140.1 GCA_017479925.1 Selenomonadaceae bacterium
CGTCACGGACTTGTTCGAGAGCGATTCGGATTGGTCACTCGTCGCGCAAAAGATTCGCGAAAGATTTTTTGCCGCTCACTTGACGGTTGCCGTCGTCGGGATTCGCAATCCGTTCGCGGGCGAAATTTTCGACGTGGGCTTGAGCGCGGCGAAGTTCAATTATAATTCGTTCGACGACCCGAACCGTTATCGCCCGTTTTACCTGCTGGTTTTGGGACGCGACGCAGCCGTCAAAAATTTCCTGCGCAAATTCAACGAACGGCAAACTTTCGCGAACGACACGGCTTATTTGCTGTTGACGGAAAATCTTTCGTCGGCGGATTTTTCGACGTTCGAGTTGAGCGAAGTCGAAAATTTTTATTCGGACGACACGCTTAACCTCGGCGGGCGCGTCAAAGAATTCGGGCTTGACACCTTCGCGGAACCTGCGTCGTTCGTGCTGAATTGGTCACATGAGCCGCCGATTGGAGCCTGTCCGATTGACTTGTCGCAGCTTGAAACGTCGACGGAAATTTTCACGGCTGTCGGTGACGAATGGTCGCCGCGTGAATCAAATGACGTGCGCGCAACTTTGCTCAAAGACGACAGGCAATCCGAAATGTTTTTGGCGAAAGTTTCGTTGACGCCCGAAAAATCGCTGTCGGAAGTCGCGGCAAACTTCGTGCGGATAAAAATTTCGCCGACGGTCAACGGCTTTCAACTGCCCGCGTGGGTGGACGCTTGGAGTTGCGACGCGACAAGCTTCAACGGCGCGAAAACCGTCAACCTGTCGCGGGTGCTCGGCTCGCTGAAAGATTCGCTGGTCGAAACGTCGCCGCCCGCCTTCGTCGAAATAAATTTCGTCGTCACACCATAAAAAAAATCCCCGCCGATTCGTCGACGGGGTTTTTTATTTGTGAACGTTCAAGTTCAAAGATTTTTGCAGATGACTTCGGTGACTTCGTCCGTGCCGACGCGTTTAAAGCCGTCGGTGAAAATGTCCGCCGTGCGATAACCGTCCGCCAAAGTTTTCTCGACGGCAGACTCAATCGCCCGCGCCGCGTCTTCGTGCTTGAGGCTGTAACGCAACAACATAGCCGCGCTGAGAATCGTGCCCATCGGGTTGGCGATACCTTTGCCGGCAATGTCGGGCGCGGAGCCGTGAATCGGTTCGTACAGCGAAGTCAATTCGCCGATTGACGCGCTGGGCATCAAACCGATTGAGCCGCCGATAACCGCCGCTTCGTCGCTCAAAATGTCGCCGAAAATGTTGTTCGTGACGATAACGTCGAATTGCTTCGGGTTCAGCACAAGTTGCATTGCCGCGTTGTCAACGTACAGGTGATTCAGCTCAACGTCGGGGAAATTTTTCGCAACGTCGACGACGACTTTTCGCCACAGACGACTTGCCGCCAAAACGTTTGCTTTGTCGACGGAAGTAACTTTGCCGCGACGAACTTTCGCCGTCTCGAAGGCAAGCTTGGTGATTCGTTCGATTTCGGGCACGGAATAAATTTCGGTGTCCCATGCCTGCTCGACGCCGTCAACGAATTCCGATTCGCAACGTTTGCCGAAATAAATTCCGCCGACGAGTTCACGGACAATCAGCAAGTCGGCACCTTCGACGAGTTTGCATTTGACGGGCGACGAATGCACCAATTCGGGATAAACTTTCGTCGGACGCAGATTCGCGAACAAGCCGAGACCTTTGCGCAGACCGAAAATCGCACGTTCGGGACGCAAATTCACGGGCAGGCTGTCCCATTTTTTGCCGCCGACAGCACCGAACAAAACGCCGTCAGCTTGCTTGCAGGCGTCGAGTGCTTCGTCGGTCAAGGGCGTGCCGAATTTTTCGTAAGACGTGCCGCCCGCGTCGCGATAATCGTATTCGAGACCGATGTTAAATTTCGCGTCGACCTGCTTGAGAACTTTTACGGCGGATGCGGTGATTTCCTGCCCGATACCGTCGCCGGGTATGACGATGATTTTTTTCATGTACAAACGACCTTTCCTGTTAAGCGGCAAGTGTTCGGAGATGTTTTCGTCGCTAGCCACTAGCCACTAACTACTAGCCACTAACCGCTCACTTACCCGCAAGAATTTTGTAACCCGCAATGCGTTCTTCGGCGTCGTGCTGAGTTTTGTCGAACAGCTGTTGCGCGGCGTCGGGGAAATTGCGTTTAAGCGACGAGTAACGAACTTCGCCCATCAAAAATTCTTGGAACTTGCTAAAGTCGGGCTCCTTGCTGTCGAGCGTGAACGGATTTTTGCCCGTGCCGACGAGCTGCGGATTGTAACGCCAATTCGCCCAATAACCGCACTGCACGGCAAGTTTGCCTTCGAGCTGCGAAGAACCCATGCCCTTGCGAATGCCGTGGTTGATGCACGGGGCGTAAGCGACAATCAGCGACGGACCGTTGTAAGCTTCGGCTTCGGTAATCGCCTTGAGCAGTTGATTTTGGTCGGCACCCATGGAAACTTGCGCGACGTAAACATAACCGTAGGACATCGCCATCTTGCCGAGATCTTTTTTCTTCGTGCGCTTGCCGGTCGCCGCGAATTGAGCAATAGCTGCCGCGGGAGTCGCCTTCGACGCCTGTCCGCCCGTGTTCGAGTAAACTTCCGTGTCGAAGACAAAGACGTTGACATCTTCGCCGCTTGCCAAAACGTGATCAAGTCCGCCGTAACCTATATCGTAAGCCCAACCGTCGCCGCCGAAAATCCACTGCGAACGTTTGACGAAGAAATCACGGTTGTCATAAATCTTGTTGAGCAATTCATTATCGCCGCGTTGAGCTTCAAGCACTGCGGTCACCTTGTCGGCACGTTCGCGGGTGTTTTCGCTGACGTTGAAGTTGTCGCGCCAATCGGTCAAAGCGGCTTTGAGTTCGTCGGAAATGTTTTCGTCGACGGCTTTGGCAACGTC
>JAFVBP010000141.1 GCA_017479925.1 Selenomonadaceae bacterium
GACGACAGCGCGGTTTACCGTCACCCCGACTTGGAATCTCTGCGCGACGAAACCGAAGAAGACCCGAAAGAACTTCACGCGGCGAAACTCGGCTTGAATTACGTCAATCTCGGCGGCAACGTCGCCTGCATGGTCAACGGCGCGGGGTTGGCAATGGCGACCGTCGACATTTTGAAACATTTCGGCGGCGAACCTGCGAACTTTTTGGATGTCGGCGGCGACTCCACGCCCGAAAAAATTGCCGAAGCGTTTAAAATCATGCTCGACGGCGGACAGTCCAAAGGCATTTTCGTCAACATTTTCGGCGGAATCAACAAATGTGACCTCGTCGCTCAAGGTATCGTCGACGCGGCGAAAATCATTTCGGCTGACGGCAAGTCGTTGCCCGTGCCCGTCGTCGTGCGGCTCGAAGGCACCAACGTCGAACGCGGTCGCGAAATTCTCAAAGAGTCGCCGATAGCCAACGTCATTATGGCGGAAACCATGGAAGGCGGCGCGGAAGAAATCGTTCGCCTCGTTAAGACAGCGTGACGTGTGCGTTACTTTCTTTCCGCGTGGAAAGAAAGTAACCAAAGAAAGACGCGCCCGCTACGATACATCCTGTATCGTGCGACGGGCGAAGCGGCCGACATCCCTGTCGGCCGAAGTTTTCGTTGACATTGCGGATAACGTGAACATTATCTGCAACAAAAAAATCGCTCGGCTGAACGTCGGGCGATTTTTTTTGCGATAACGTTGCGGGTTGCTCCAATTGGATGCAACGTCACGTTGCCGCTCGGCTGAACGTCGGGCGATTTTTATTTGTGCGTAATGGCTTGGCGTCAAGCGTCGCATTCGCGTAATTGTTTTATTCGGCTGACGGAACTTCTTCGGTCGGCGTGACGGGCTGATTTCGCATTGTGTCTTGCGGCGTCGATACCCGTCGTTGCGTGCCCGTGAAGAGCATTTCGGTCAACTGCGCTGCCTGTTCGGGATCCATTTTCGCCAAAATCGCGGCAACGGCGTCTTCGCTCATGCGCTGGAAAATCAAGACGGTCGTGTCCCAATCGACGTTGACAAGAGCTTTGGCGGCCTCTTCGGGCTTCATGTTCTCGTAAATTCGTGCCAAACGTGTGACGCGTTTTTTCTCGGCGGCCTCGCGTTCTTTGCGCTGTTCGTCGATTGCCTTCTTGTCGATTTTGACATCTTTGGGCTTGTCGGGCTTCGGCTTGTCGGTTTTGGGCTTGTCGGTTTTGGGCTTGTCGTCTTTTTTGGACGCGTCGTCCTTAGGTTTGTCTTCGGGCTTCGGTTGCGGCGGCGGCGGCGGTTCCGGTTCGGGTATCGGCTCAATCGGCGGCCACTCAACGCCTTCGGGCACCTCGAAATATCTGCCGTTGCCGACGAAAGGCAAGCGATAAAGTCCGAGTTCTTCGTTGAGCATGGCGACATCTTCGGTGTCAAGCACGTCGAATTTGATTGCCGCCACGAACGCCGCGATAACCAGCAAAGTCAGCACGACGACGGTGATGATGAGATTTCGTATCTTGCGCAGGACGGCTGCGATTTTGTCTTTCAAGAGAATCACCTTGCCAAAAAGTTTTACCGATTGATTCTGCCAACGCGGCGATTTTCCTGCCGCTGTGTTAAAATCTGCGTCGCGTTGAAATTACGCATTACTAATTACGCATTGCTTTTCAGAGGTGATTTTATGGAGCCGTGTGAACTTTGTCCGCGAAAATGTCGCGTCGATCGCGTGAATCAATTCGGCTTTTGCAAGGCGGGCGAAAATCTGCGCGTCGCTTTGGTGAGCCTGCACCGTTGGGAAGAACCGTGTCTTGTCGGCGACCGAGGCGCGGGCACGATTTTTTTTGCGCACTGCAACTTGAAATGCGTCTACTGTCAAAATTTCGCGATAAGTCATGACGGTTACGGCGCGGACATTTCGGTTGAGCGTTTGGCGGAAATTTTTCTTGAGCAACAACGTCGTGGAGCCGCCAACGTCGAATTGGTCACGCCGACGCATTACACGCCACAAATTTGCGCGGCGATTGACATTGCCAAAAATCGCGGTTTGACGTTGCCGATTGTGTGGAATTCTAACGCTTACGAAAATCCGTCGACGCTGGAACTTTTGCGCGGACGTGTGGATATTTTTTTGCCCGACGTGAAATATTTTTCCGACGAAGCCGCACGAAATTTTTCAGCCGCACCGAATTACTTCGCAACCGCGACCGCCGCCGTCGAAAAAATGTTTGAACTTGTCGGTGCCGCGCAGATTGTCAACGGTCAGATGATTCGCGGGATGATTGTCCGACATTTGGTTTTGCCGAATTTCCGCCGCGACGCAATGAAGATTGTCGATTGGCTTTGGTCAACGTTCGGCGACGAAATTTTTATCAGCCTGATGAATCAGTACACGCCGATTTACCGCGCCTTCGGGCACAAAAAAATCAGCCGCAGGTTGACGACATTCGAGTATCAATCCGTCGTCGACCACGCGGCCGAGCTTGGCATTACAAATTGTTTCGTGCAAGTCGGCAAGACCGCCGAAGAAAAATTTATCCCGAATTTCAATCTCGACGGTGTTTAGCCGAGGAATTGAGCGTAATCGACGAATTCAAGTCCGAGAGCTTCGGCGACGTTTTTGTTGGTGACTTTGCCGTCAATCGTGTTGAGACCTTTGGCAAGTCCCGCGTCGTCTTGGCAAGCCGCTTGCCAACCTTTGGCGGCGATTTTGAACGCGTACGGCAAAGTCGCATTCGTCAAAGCAAGCGTCGAAGTCCGCGAAACCGCACCGGGGATATTGGCAACCGAGTAATGAATCACGCCGTGCTTGACGAAAGTCGGATTGTCGTGCGTCGTGACGCGGTCGCAAGTGGCAATCGAGCCGCCCTGGTCAATCGCCACGTCGATAATGACGGAGCCGCGTTTCATGTTTTTAACCATGTCTTCGGTGACGAGCTGCGGAGTTTTCGCGCCGGGAATCAACACTGCGCCGACGAGCAAGTCCGCCTGTTGCGTCCAATGCGCGATATTGTAACTGTTGCTCATGACGGTGCAGACTTTGCCGCCGAAAATGTCATCGAGGTAACGGAGCCGCTCAATCGACAGATCGATAATCGTCACGCGGGCACGCATACCGAGCGCAATTTTCGCCGCATTCGTGCCGACAACGCCGCCGCCGATAATGACGACCTGTCCCGATTCGACGCCGCTGACTCCGCCGAGCAAAACGCCGCGTCCGCCGTATTGACTTTCCAAAAACTGCGCGCCGAGTTGAATTGACATGCGACCCGCAATTTCGCTCATCGGGGCAAGCAATGGCAAACTTCTGCCGTCACGCCCAACGACGGTTTCATACGCAATGCCCGTGACTTTTTTGTCGAGCAGAGCTTTCGTCAACGCGGGTTCCGGCGCAAGATGCAGATACGTAAACAGAATTTGCCCGTCGTGAAACAGTTCGTATTCGGGTTCGAGCGGCTCTTTGACTTTGACAATCATCTGTGCGTCGTCGAAGATTTTTTTCTTGTCCGCGACGATTTGAGCACCGACAGCCGTGTAATTGTCGTCGTCGAAGCCGCTGCCGACACCCGCCGATTGCTCAATCAAAACCGTGTGACCCGCCTTGACGAGCGCGTCGGCACCCGCAGGCGTCAAACCAACGCGGTTTTCGTTGTTTTTGATTTCTTTCGCCACGCCAATAATCATGTTGATAACCTCCAAAAATTTTTAACCGCATGATACACCGCTTGAACGATTTTTTCAATCGTCGGAAGTCATGGCGATAAATTCTTCTGACGACATCGGAACGTAATTTGCCGTGCGATAAAACTTTTTGCCGTCGAAGTCGGGCTTGCCACCTTTGTCGTCGAAAGTCGTTCGGCAACGCGGATAATTTGAGCAGCCCCAAAAAACGCCGTTTTTGCCGCGACGTTTGACGAGCGCACTGCCGCAAGTCGGACATTTAGGCGCGTCGTCGCTTAAAAAATTCGGTTTGCCGTTGTCGTCGTCGAAAGCAGTTTTGCACGTCGGGAAGTTGGCGCAACTCCAAAAAACGCCGTTTTTGCCGTGACGTTTGACGAGCGCACTGCCGCAAGTCGGGCACTCGAAAGTTCCTTTCGCCGCAGAAAAATTCGCCGTTTGAGCCGCTTCGCAAAGTTCGCGGGTGAAGTCAACCTGTCCCGCCAAAAAATCTTCAAGCGTGCCGTCGCCGTCGCTCATGGAGTGAAGTTTGTCTTCCCAAACGGCGGTCGCGTCGGGGTAAGTCATTTCGTCGGGCAAGGCGTCAATCAACAGGTAAGCCTGCGCGGTCGGGTGAAGAATTTTCTTCGTGACGGTCAAAAACTTGCGCTGAATTAAGTCGTCGATAATGGCGGCGCGTGTCGCCTCCGTGCCGATGCCGTAAACGTCTTTGAGCTGCTTTTGCGCGTCGGGATTTTTGACGTATTTGTGAATGTCCTTCATGCCCTGAACGAGACTTGCGGCGGTGAACGGCGGCGGCGGCTTCGTGACGCTTTGCTTGAGTTCGGATTTTTTGTGCGTGACGGCGTCGCCCGTCGACATTTGCGGCAACGGAGTTTCGCTTTCGTCTTCGTCACGCGGCTTCGGCGGAGTTTTCGATTTCGACGATTTCTTGTCGTCGGTCTTCGACGGCTTCGGCGCGGCATAAAATTCGCGCCAACCGAGTTGCTTGACGACACGTCCGCTGACCCGAAAAGTTTCGCCGTGATATTTGACGATTACAACCGTTTCGTCGAAAATGTGCAAGTCATGAAATTGCACGGCGTAATTCTTCGCGATAAGGTTGTACACGTTGAATTCAAGCGCGGGCAACGGTTGCGTCAACTTTTTTTTCGTCGGAATTATCGCGTGATGTGCGGAGATTTTTTTGTCGTTCCAAGCGCGGCTTTTAATCGCGGCGTTTGCGTTGGCGGCAAGTTTTTTTAACACGGCGTCGGTCGAAGTCGTCAAGTTCGACAAAATTGCGAGCGCGTCTTTGAATTGATTCGTCGGCAGAAATTGGCAGTCGGAACGCGGATACGTCGTCAATTTCATTTCGTACAGTTTCTGCGCGGCGTCCAAAACTTGTTGCGGCGAGTAACCGAAAGCTTTGCCCGCGGCGATTTGCAATGTCGACAGCGAAAACGGCAACGGCGGCGGTTCCTGACGTTCGGTCGTCTTGCACGAAGAAATTTCACCGTCGAGCGGCGCGGTCGAAAATTTACGCACAAGTTCTTCGGCGAATTTTTTATCGACGAGGCGACCTTCCGAGTCGAAGGCTTTAAGCTTGAGCATTTTTTTAGACGGCTTGAACGTCGCGGTGAATTCGCCGTTCGCGTGCGAGAACGTCGTCCGTATCGTGAAGAAATTGACGGGCTTGAAGTTTTTGATTTCGCGGTCGCGGCGAACAACCAGCGCAAGCGTCGGAGTTTTCACGCGCCCGATCGGCAAGGTTAAATCGTGCCCGCGTCGACGTGCCGACAAAGTGTACGCCCGCGACAAATTCATCCCGATTAACCAATCGGCGCGGCTTCGGGCAAGTGCCGACTGCTTCAGGTTGACGAATTCGCCGTTGTCGCGCAGATTTCGGTTTGCGGTAAGAATACTTTCGGCGTCGAGCGCGTTGAGCAAAATTCGTTTGACGGGCTTCGTGTTGCCGACAAAATCAAGCACTTCGTCGACGAGCAGTTGACCTTCGCGGTCGGGGTCGCCCGCGTGAACGATTTCGTCCGCCCGCGCAATGAGTTTCTTGACGATGTCGAACTGTTTGGCGGCGTCGGGACGAACTTCGAGCTTCCACACTTTCGGGACAATCGGCAAGTCTTCGGCGCGCCAAAATCTATATTTCGGGTCGTAAGCTGCGGGTTCTGCTGCTTCCAAAACGTGACCGTAAAGCCACGTGACAAGCCCGTCGTCGGTTTGTATGTAACCGTTTCGCTCCACGGGATTTTTCAGGCAGTTGGCAAGTTCCCGCGCCATTGACGGCTTTTCGGCTATGTAAAGTCTCACGTCGGATCACCTCGGCGGAATTTTATTCAAACGCTTGCCGACCGTCAACGTTTTTGATATCGTTGACCGCGACACAATCAAAGGAGTGATTCACGTGAACAAAACAATCGCCGTCGCCGGTCTCGGTTACGTCGGGTTGAGTTTGGCGACGCTTTTGGCGCAACACAACAAAGTTCTCGCCGTCGACGTGTCGGAGTCGAAAGTCAACGCCGTCAACAACCGTCAAAGCCCGATTCGTGACGAGTACATCGAAAAGTTTTTCGCCGAACGTCAACTTGACTTGACCGCAACCGTCGACGCGGATTCGGCTTACGCAAAGGCGGATTTCGTTATCGTCGCCGTGCCGACAAACTACGACCCGAAGAAGAATTTTTTCGACACGAGCGCAGTCAACGCCGTCATCGAAAAGGTTTTGTCGAGCGGTTCCAAAGCGTTTATCGTCATCAAAAGCACGATTCCCGTCGGTTTCGTCGAAGGTGCCCGCAAAAAGTTCAACACGGACAGAATTTTGTTCAGCCCCGAATTTCTGCGCGAAAGCAAAGCTCTGTACGACAACTTGAACCCGTCGCGAATCATCGTCGGCGCGGACATGGACAATCCGTCGAACGCACAGGCCGCCCGCGAATTCGCCGAACTGTTGACCGAAGGCGCAGTTAAGCAAGAAATTCCGACGCTTTTGATGGGCACGACCGAAGCCGAAGCCGTCAAACTGTTCGCCAACACGTATTTGGCCTTGCGCGTCGCCTACTTCAACGAATTGGACACTTACGCCGAAGTCAAAAATCTCAACACGGCGGACATTATTCGCAGCGTGTGCTTTGACCCGCGTATCGGCGACATGTACAACAATCCGTCCTTCGGTTACGGCGGCTATTGCTTGCCCAAAGACACCAAACAGTTGCTTGCCAATTATCGCGACGTGCCCGAAAATTTGATTGAGGCTATCGTCAACAGCAACCGCACGCGCAAAGATTTTATCGCCGAACGCGTTTTGGAACTGTCGGGCGCATACACGGGCAGCGAAAATTTTTCCGCCGACCGCGAAGGCGAAGTTATCGTTGGCGTGTGGCGGCTTGCAATGAAGACCGGCAGCGACAACTTCCGTCAATCGTCGATTCAAGGCATCATGAAGCGAATCAAGGCGAAAGGCGCGACCGTCATCGTCTACGAACCTGCGTTGCCCGACGGCTCGACATTTTTCGGCAGCCGCGTTGTCAACGATCCGACCGAATTCAAACGCCTGAGCCGCTGTATCATCACCAACCGCTACGAAAGTGCGCTCGACGACGTCAAAGACAAAGTTTATACGCGTGACCTGTTCCGCCGCGACTGAACTGCAATCAGGAATTGGCACGTCACGGCAACCATAAACGCAAGTCAAAGCACCTTTCAACTGCAATGCGTAATTACAACGTTTCGGTTGCGAGGCGACGGTTCAAATTGTTCCCCCGCTTTCAAAGCGGGTCTTTGGCGCCGTCAAAGAAAAGTAACACCACCGCCTTCGGGCGATTTTTTGTAACGGCAACGAAAAAGGCCGACATGGATGTCGGCCGCAACGCACGCGCACGATACAGGATGTATCGTAGCGGGCGCAGTTTTCTTTGGTTACTTTCTTTTGCTGCCAAAAGAAAGTAACACAACCACACGCACGCGAACAGTCACGATTTTGCGACAACCGACTGTCAACATCAGCCGTAACCGTCGCCGTCGACAACTTGTCAACGACAAAAGCCTTCGTAACGGTTCAACGCCGACGGAGGTTTTTTCGTTTGCCGCCGCCGACCGTGTCAAGTTTTAATGAAAATCTTAAACTCGTTCGCCGCCGAAAAATCTCGAAACTTCGCGTCGCAACGGGCTTCGTTTACATTGTTAATGACACCCCCCCCCGTCTTGAACTTGGCTGTTGACTGAAATATCATGCGCGCGACGGTCAGGCGTTTGGTGGACGAAGATCGTCAATCGGGGTGTTCGTCGAACGTTGTGGTGACGTGCGGCGAATCAGCGTCGCGACGCGGCCGGGATTCCGCCTCGTGACAACATGGTCAACGCACGGTTGGGGAACTTGTGCGACGACCGTCAGCTGTGGCGAAAAACGTGCAGTTTCGTGTAGGACTGCAAACGTTTTCGTCATTTTGTTTTTTACGGGACTCAAAGGGGTTCACATTAGCGACAGTCTCGGACTTACAACAGGTGCAAAAAAAATCGCGCCGAAGCGCAGATAAATATAATTAGCACGCCTATTGTAGCTCATCGAGACAGCAATTTCAACAGTTTTTTCGGACGTTCGACCCCCAAACGGCGAACTTCCGACGAAAGGAGTTCTCTCTTTATGAGCGAATTGTTTAAAACTTTTTTGTTTGACCTGCAACGTTTCGCATCAACGACCGTCTCCAACAAAGAAATGCCTACCGATGCGGGTATCTTCCCGGAGGAGTACGATAAAAGCGCGGAAGCGGGCGCCTACTACTGGGCAGACAACGAAAGCGGCATCCTCGTCAAAACGACGGAATCGGGCTTGCTGTTCGGAGGTACAGTGACCGAAACCGTAACACCCAACGGCGATGAAGACGGCGAAGACGGCGTCAAGGCGTACATCGTCAACAAAGTCACTACCATCAATTTAAGCGGCGCAGCGACCGGAGCCACAATCTCCGAAGTCAATCAGTCGAGTGCCATCACGCTCACCAAGCCGCCTGGCAAACAAGCCATCACCATCGGCACGACGAACACCACCGCATTGACATTCGGCAAGGCGGGCGGTTCAAGCGACATCATCACCATCAAAAAGAGCTCGGACTCGGAAGTTGGAGCTACCGTTTCCGAAGTCTCTATGGCGACGAAGACCACGCTTGCAGTCAAGAACACGAACATCACTTCCGACCTCAAAATCAACGGTGCCAGTATCCAGTCGGGCGCGGCAACCAACAGCTTCACCTACCTGCACGCCACCAAAGACACGCTCATTTTGACCGAAGCGGGCGAAGAGGGCGCAACCGTCAAATACGGCAACGCGTCTTACGTCGCAGGCCTTGAAACGGGCACGAAAACAAACGGCGTCGTTATCGACGGCACGTATATCAAGGCGTCTGCCGGCGGTACGATTGAAACCGGCATACCGGGCGACACCACCAACAAAGGCGAAATCGGCTTGTACTACGACGTGAGCAATAAAAAATACGTCGTCGAACAAGCCGCCGAGACAGGTCTCGAAGTCGGCAAATACAGCAACGACGAGGTGACGAGCGGCTACGGTCTCACGTTCACGGGCGCGACCACCACGGGCACCAACGGCGTCGTCGTCAGCAGCGGCAAAGTCACCAACGTCATCGTCACGGACACCAAAGCCAAAACTCTCGAAACGCCCGCCGACATCGTCCTTACAGTCACGAACCTGGACGACGATGCCACGTCGACTTCACTCACGGTTGACGGCTCGGAAATCAAAACGGACGCCGAAAAAGGCTTCACGTACACTTATTCGGCGTCAGGCGAAACTTATGCCGTCGACGCGAAAGTTCTTTCGTTCGATTCGGAGGAAGGCGTCGGCATTACCGTCAGCAAGACCGGTGCCGCGACATTGCTCGTTCCGCCGAAGGCAGCACTTACGGACAGCGGCGCACTCGGCGAAGACAACAAAATCACAATCGGCACCACGACTTACACTTACGCGGGCGGCGAGGCAGGTTACTTCCAAGTTTCGGGCGACAAAGCGACGGGCTTCGTCTTCGCGGACGGCGAGGCAGGTATCCAAATTCCTGCGGGCGGCACGGCTCTCGACCTGTACTATGTCGACAGTGACAACAACAACGCGTTGAAGAAACTCAGCGGCTTTGCGGTTGACACGAAGAGCGCGTACGCAATCACCAGCGCAGACGGCTCGACTTTCGCGCTCAGCATTTCGGGCGAAAACTTCACTGCTCCCGCGAAGGTCACGTTGGGCGGCGTCACGCTCAACTTCACGACTTTGGGCAAAGACAGCACCGCGACTGTCAGCTTCTCGATTGACGATACAGGCGCGATTGAGCTCACCGACATCAAGGGTCTTGTCACTGCGGGCGACACGCTTGAAGTCACGGGCGCGACCGACACGAATCTCCAGAAACTCGGTCTGAACGCAGGTGCCGGCATCCCAATCGGTGCGGTTGCCGCCGCGGGCGGTGAAATCACCAACGGCATTCTCGTCGGCAGCGGTAAGTTCACCTTCACCGTCGAAGAAGACGGCTCAGACCTTGTCGGCGCAATCACCACAAGCAAAGACGCCGAAACGATTGGCAGCACGGGCGCGGACGACGCGACGAAAGTTTATCCGCTTGCGGGTAGCACGTCACTCGTTTTCGGCGACGACGACGACGCTGTCACCTACAAATTCACCAACACGACAGGCACGTCCTATTTCACGGCGGAAGACGGCGGCATTAACGGCTTCAACTTCGGCGGCGCACAAGACGCAATCACGTTGGCAAGCGACACCGACCTTACTGCCTTCACGCTGTACTACGGCGAAGACAAGACTGCAGTGCCGACAGTGGAAATCACCAACGGCAACGACGCGGCATATACAATCACGCTTGACGAATACAGCGCAACCGCCGGCACGGGCACGTTCATTGCTTCGGGTCTCGTTTCTGAAGCTGCCGTGACGATTGGCGATGCTGAATTTACTTTCGACGCGGACGAAACCGCGGGCGCAGTCAATTTCAATTTGGACGGCGCGGCTACGGGCGTTTCCTTCGAGAAAGCCGTCACGCTTAACGATACGGCGGCGAAGTTGCTTGCCGAAGAAACTACTCCGTTCACGGTTAACGACGAAGACGTCATTATTTCGGGTCTCAAAGCAGAAATCACGCTGACCAAAGAAACCGACGGAATTTTCCTTTCGGGCGACACGACCGATGCGACAGTTACCGACGCGGGCTCAATCACGAAGATTTCCGCTCCTGCAGACGGCGCAATTACTTTCGGCGAAGTCGCATACACGACGGCTGTCAAAGACGCTGAAACCGCTTACTTCGTAATTGACGGCACGACGGTCGAGACTTTTGTCTTCGGTGCAGTCGACGACGCAATCACGGGCGACATCAGCAACTTGACGTTGCAGGACGGCGCGACAGGTACTGCCTTCGCCGCTCCGAAAGTCTACAACAGCTCCAACGCGCTCAAAGAAAGCGTCACCGTCACCAAAGGCGCGACGAATTTCACAATCGGCGGCTTTGAGGAAGGCGACTACGTCATCTTCGGCGACACGACGCTCACGTTCCAGACAATCGGCGGCACCGACGAAGCTGTTGAATTCGACAAAACGGGTGCTCTCGTTGCGGTAACCGACCTCGAAGACGCCGACGCAGTCAAAGTTACGGGCGCGAAGAAACCCGTCACCTTCGGCAAAAACTCCGTTGATATTCAAAAGAGTTAGTACGTCTACACGCAGGCGGACACCCCGACGATTACCGAAGTCACTGCAGGCGCGGTCATCAATGCTGTTGCAGGCGCGACGGTTGTCAGCTCGGCGGAAGACGCCACCGCAAACGGCTCGTTCACATTCACGAATGCGGGCATTTCGCTTGCGGGCAACGAAGACGGCGTGAAATTTATCGTCGACGGCACGACTGCGGCTTTGGCGGGCGTCAGCGGAATCAACGGCACCGAATCCGTTTCGGGCGCGCTTGACGGCTTGAAATTCAACGGCGGCTCGGCAAGTTTGGCAATCGGCACGGGCAACTATACCGTTTACGGCAGCGGCTTGTCCTTGGCGGGCTTGACGAC
>JAFVBP010000142.1 GCA_017479925.1 Selenomonadaceae bacterium
ACCGACGGCGGCGAAGGCACGCTCGGACACAAACATTCGCCCGAAACGCTTAAAAAATTGTCGGCGTCACACAAAGGCAGAAAGTGCACACCCGAACATTGCGCACATATCGCGGAGTCGAAACGCGGCGAAAAAAATCCGTTTTTCGGCAAGAATCACACGCCCGAAACTTGCGAAAAAATGTCGGAATCGCGCAAAGGTCAAAAACGTTCGCTCGAAACACGCAAAAGAATTTCGGAAGCAAACAAGGGCAAAGTGTTTACGCCCGAACACTGCGAACACATTTCCGAAGCGAAAAAAGGTCAAATTCCTTCGGATGAAACACGCGATCGAATGTCGGAAGCACGACGCGGCGAGAAGAATCACAATTACGGCAAGCCGCGTGACCCCAAAACTTGTTCAAAAATCGGGGCAGCTCAACGCGGATACAGTCCGTACAAAAACTTGCTGGCTGAATTGGACGCACGGGATATGTCGTACTCCGCGCTTGCAAAACTTTTGGGGGTTCACCCCACGACCGTCACCGAAAAAATGCGCGACAAGAAACCTTTCACGGAACGCGACGAACCCAAACTCGTCGAGATTTTCAAAAAACCGATCAAAGAGTTGCTTGCACGCGACGAATCGGGACGCGACGAAGACGTTTCCAAGCCGAAACGCAAAAGCCCGTACAAAAATTTGCTGGCGGAAATAGACGCACGAGATATGTCATACGCCGACCTTGCCAAGCTCATGGGTTTGGATAAAAATTCACTTGCCCGCAAGATTCGCGGTGTCCGAAGTTTCACGGAAAGCGACAAAAAAAAGCTTGCCGAAATTTTCTTCGACAAGTCAATTGAATATTTGTTGGCACGCGACGATTGATTTTTATTTCGAGCCGACGATGAGTTTTCGGACGATGTCCACAGGAATTATCGTAGCCGCCATTGCCAAGACAAAAACCCATTCGCTCGGTGTCAAGCCGTAACAACGCAAGACTGCACCGCCGAATTCCGTCATGATGACTTGAGCGACGACAATCAAGCCCATGACTTTCAGGAAGCCGGGATTTTCGCCGATATGCTCGAAGATGTTCACGTTAGTTGTTCGCGTGTTGAAAGCGTTGAACACCGCAGTGAGTATGAAGCACGTGAAGTACGCTGTCATCACGTAAACACTGTCATCGCCAAACGTGATAGTGACGCCTTCGGGGTTCACGTCGCGGAAGTGACTGGTGGAAAAATCTGTAAGCAGGAAAACCAAACTCATCACGAACGTCCACGCCGCACCCGTACCAATCGCCGAGTACATATACGGGCTGATGATGTTTTCGTCGCGTTTCTTAGGCGGCTCGTCCATGTAGCGGTCAAGTGCAGGCTCACCGCCGAAAGCAAGTGCCGCACCGCAGTCCATTACCAAATTTACAGCTAAAATCTGAATTATTGTCAACGGATTTTCCAGACCGAGCAGCGGGCACACGAACGAAATTGCCACCGCGCCGACGTTAATCGTGAGTTGGAAAATCAGGAACTTGCGGATATTGTTGAAAATCGTGCGACCGTAGAGAATCGCCTTGCCGATTGACTTAAAGTTGTCGTCGAGGATGACAATTTCGCTAGCCTCTTTGGCGACTTCGGTGCCGCCGCCCATTGCGAAACCGACATCGGCTTTTTTGAGCGCGGGCGAATCGTTGACGCCGTCGCCCGTCATGCCGACAACCAAATTCAGCTCCTGCGCGAGGCGAACGAGACGACTTTTATCCGTCGGCAGAGCGCGGGCAATGACGCGAATTTTCGGCAGAGCCTGCTTGACTTCGTCGTCGCTCATTGCGTTGAGTTCGGTGCTGGTGATGACAATGGCGTCGTCAATTTCAATCAAGCCGGCTTCCTTGGCAATCGCCTGCGCGGTTTCCTTGCGGTCGCCGGTAATCATGACGACTTGCACGCCCGCGGAGTGAACTTGCTCAATCGCTTTAATCGCGTCGGGGCGAACGTCGTCGCGAATGCCCGTGACGCCCACGAAAGTCAAGCCCGTGTCGGGAATGTTGCCGTCGGTGACTTCGCCGTCGTAGGTGACGAGTGCAAGCGTGCGAATTGCGCGGTTTGCAAGTTCGTCGATTTTGGCGTTAATTTCCGTCGTCGACTCAAGCGGTCGCTTTTGCCCGTTGCTGTCGTAATAGTAGGTGCACTTGTCAAGCAGACGTTCGGGCGCGCCTTTGATGAGCCACAAATTGTAATCGCCGCTGACTTTTGCCATCGAATATTTTTTCGCGCTGTCGAAAGGCACCGTGTCGCCGACAGTGACGTTCGGAGCCGTATCTTTGCCAATTAAAAAGCCCAACAATGCGCGGTCGGTCATGTTGCCGCCGACGATTTTGTCGCCCGTGATGACTGCGCCGTTGTTGAAACGAATCGACAGCGACACGAGCGATTGAAGTTTCGCGCCGAGTTTGTCGAACGTTTCGGTAAAGTTCGCCGTGCCGTCAATGAAGGTGACGACTTCAAGCAAACCTTTGGTAATCGTGCCGGTCTTGTCGCTGAACAGCAAATTCAAGCTGCCCGCCGTTTCGATACCGGAAATTTTTCGCACGAGGACGTTGTCTTTGAGCATTTTGCCCATGTTCTGCGCGGAGACAATCGCAATCATGAGCGGCAAACCTTCGGGCACCGCCATGACGATAATTATCACGGCGAGCATGACGGCTTCGACGAGGCTGTTGACGACGTTCATCCAATCGGAACAGTACGCCGCCATTAACGCGCCGTCGAAATTGTTTTGGATGACGATTCGCTCAAACATGAACGCAACGGCAATCGCGACGCCGCCGATATAACCGAATTTTGAAATTTGTCCCGCCAAGTCGCCGAGTTTCAACTTGAGCGGAGTGTCGCGGTCTTCGTCAACTTGCAGTTCGCCCGCGATTTTGCCGTAAACGGTATTGTCGCCGAGCGTGACCGTGCGCATGACGGCTGAACCGCCCGCAACGACGGCAGCGCGAAAAACTTTGTGCGGATTCAAAAAGTCGGTACTCTGCGCGGCTTCGGCGTCGGTTGATTCGTCGGGCGCGGGAGTTTTGGTTTCTTCTTTCGCTTCGCCGTTGAGAATCGACTGGTCAACTTGAATCGAGCCGTCGATAATCACGCCGTCCGCGGGAATTTTGTCGCCCGTCTGCAACAGGACGCAGTCGCCCATTGTGATATCGGTAATCGGAATTTCCGTGACGACGCCGTTGCGATAAACCTTGCACTTGATGAGCGACGCCTCACCTTGCAATTTCTGGAACGCGCTTTCGTTTTTGTACTCGGAAAACGTCGACACAAAAGTCGCGAGCAAAACAGCTATTGCAATGCCGACGGATTCGTACCACTCCGCTTTACCCATGAACGCGAAAAACACGTTCAAGCAAAGCGCGAAGATCAAAATTTTGATTATCGGGTCGTCAAAGTTGCCCTTGAGCTTGTCCCAAAAACCTTCGCGAGCTTGTTCGGTGATTGAGTTGTCGCCGAATTTCGCTTTGGCTTCTTGGACTTGAGCGTCAGTCAAACCTGTGATTTTCAATTGGATACCTCCATTGTGTCAGACGCGGACGCTTGCCGTGCCGTGTATAGTTTAAAAATATTCGCCGCGACGAACAGATACGATGTCAGCGCGACGTTTTTTTTCGGGTCTGCGGAAAAAATTTCTTTGCGGAAGAACTCGAAGACCTCGGCGGGCGACAGGTCGCTTGCAACAAAAAAACTCTCCGAGATAATTTTCAGCCGCTCCTGTATGAAAAAATCCAACAGTTCGTAACGATACTGCGGGTTGTCGACGAAAAATTTTCTGCCGTCCATGAACTCATCAAGCACGGCGACAATTTTAATCATCGTGACCGAAATTCTCACCGCGTCGCAGGGTTCGTGTGACAACGAATCGCCCCGAACGCGATAATGATAACTCACGAACGGCACGCGGACATAATTTTTCGCGGCAACGAGGCACTCAAACGCGAACACGAAATCTTCAAATGTCGACACTGCGGGGAACTTGATTTTGTTGTCGACGAGGAATTCACGGCGAAAAAGTTTGTTGCACGCCCACCAGAGAAATCTTTTGCGGGTGAAGTCCGTCACACGTTGAGCAATGTCGAAAGTTTCAAGCGTCGGCTCCGTTACGAATTTGCCCGTCTGAATACTGACGACTTCGGCTTGTTCGTCGGCAAAAGCAATGCATTTTTCGGAGTGAACGACGTCGGCATTAAAAATTTCGCGACGTTGAAAAAATCTTCCGGCGCGTTTTCGCTCAACATATCGTCGCTGTCGAGGAAGCAAACGTATTTGCCGCGAGCCGCCTCAAGCGCAAAGTTTCGCGGAATGCCGGGGTGCCCGCTGTTCTTTGAGAGCGTCAAAATTCTCAACCTGTCGCCGAATTCGGGCAAAAAATTTTGAACGACGGCAAGACTTGAATTGGTCGAACAATCGTCCGCAACAATAATCTCGAAATCCTGAAACGTCTGGTTGAGCAAACTCGTCAAACAGTCCGCGATAAAATCTTGCGCGTTGAACATGGCGACAATCACTGTGACTGCGGGATTTTTCATGTGACATCCGAATTATTTTCGCAGAACGTCGATAATGTACCGTTCCGCCAAAAGCAAACAGAACTTCTGCGAACGGTCGGAAACGTCGAAACGATAATCTTCGTCGTTGATGTCGTTGTCCGAAATGACGCGAATGCCGATAA
>JAFVBP010000143.1 GCA_017479925.1 Selenomonadaceae bacterium
CGATTTTGTTGCGGTACCCGTCAATATCTGCGTAATTGGTGACAACTTTGTCGTCGACGGTCGAATCAATCATCGCAAGTTGGTTGCAGTTGTCTGCCTGAGCGTCGCGATATTCGGTCGGCAATTTGCCCAGCTCGGTATTTAAGTCTTCGCAAGCTTTCGCATAAGCCTCCACGATTGTTTGAGTAGCCGCAACCAAGCCGGTTCTAAGCGTGCGCAAGTCCTCGTACATTTCGCGGGGTATGTCGTTCATCCATGAAAACAAGTCGTTCGTGCCGCGAAGATACAGGTCGTTGTATCCGAAAACTTCATCAATGTAATTTTGATTGAAATTCTCGATGGATTCATGTACTTGCCCGACAGTCGGCAACGGATATTCGCCTAACTCAAGCATCATGGTTCTGAGATATTCCAAACCGGCTTCAATCTTTTGGTCGGCGTCGTCATAGAGTTGGTCATACTGCACGGGAATTGTTCCGCCCGAATCAATCAAATTGAGGTATGCATATTCGTTGAGTTTGAGCGCAAAAGGCACAATAGTTTTGGCGTAAAGGGATTCTGCTTGTTGTAATTCAAGTTCAAATTGTGTCGGCTCGTAAGTTTGGGTGACGGTCGTGCCGCCTTTGCCACCGCCGAAACGTTGCAGGTCGAAGAAAAATTTATTCGGCATGTTGAATCACCGCCTAAATTTCCCAAGTGACCATGTAGCCGATTTTGCCGTTTTCGGACTTGAAACGCGGCGAACAAGTGGCAGCTTTACCTGTGTCTTTGAATCGGCAGTGATAACGTTTCAAACCGTCGGGCAGTTCCTCGACGCGCTCAATTTCGGCGTTGAAAAATTTTATGTACGGCTCAATGTCGCGGATACACCATGTGCCGCAAGCTTTCAAGTTGTGCTCCATGGCAAGAACTTCGCCGACTTGTTTCCAAAATTTGGCGTCGCCGCAGAGCTGATGAATCACTAAAATACCTTTTGCGGCGGCGAATTCCGCGAAGCCTCGGTCGGGAAAAAACGCCAACTGACATATCGGTTGACGTTGAAACTTCACGCCGGTTTTCTTTTCGTAAAGGGCAACCCACTCCTCGAAAGTTTTGGTTTTGGACACGGCTCACACCTCCGCAACTGCGAATTTGTAAGTCTTGCCGTCGACCGTCACCGTCGCGAAAGTTTGTCCGTCCGCCGATTGAATTTCGATATTCGGCGTGAAGTTCGCAAGCATTGAGCTGACTTGCGCGGCAGTCGGATACATTTCAAGAATCTTTTCGACTTTGTCGGCAGTCACGAAGTTTTGAACTTTGGCGTTGACCTCGTCGGTTTTGGCGAAGTCTTTCAGAATCAAGTCAACGTCGGCAAGTTTGGCGTAACCGCGAAGATTTTCCTTGACTGTGTCGACCGTCGCGAATTCTTGAAGTTTGGCGTCAAGTTGCGCGTTCGTCGAATAATCATCCAAAATCGTGTCGACGTTGGCGGTCTTGGCGTATTCGCGGAGTTTTTTGTCGAGTGATTCGACCGTCGCGTAAGGTTGAAGTTTTTCGTCAATGTCCGCCGCCGTCACGAAATTTTCCAAAGCCGAAGTGAAGTCAACCGTTGTGACGAAGTCTTGAAGTTTCTCGTCGACAGCCGCACTCGTCGCGTAATTGAGCAACGTCGAATCAAGTTGCGTTATCGTCGCGTAATTTTCAAGCTCGGATTTTTCGGTGAACTTCGCGGCGTCGTCAACCGTCAAGAAGTTTTCCAGCGCGGAATTCTCGGCGAAGTCGGCAAGGCGATATTCTTCGACGAAGTTGCCCGCGTCCGTTATCGACAGGAATTTTTGTTCGGCGACTTCGTAAGTCAAAAGCCCGCTCAAGCTCGAAAGTCGCACAACGTCGGACAAGTCGTCTTTGGTCGCGTAAATCGCAAGCCGCTCTTCGATTTCGGATAAGTCGTCCTTCGTGCTGTAAGTTTCGGCAATTTGCGCCGTCAAAAGTTTCAAGCCGTTGCTGTCCAGAATTGCCATCACGCTCGCCCCCAACGGAAGATTTTCAATATGTCGCTGTCTGACGCGAATTGTAAATCGCTCGAACGCACGCAGTCGGCAGTAACCATTTTCGCGCCCGAAATAGCCGCACGTTCAAGCTCGTCGACTTTGGCGTTGATTTCGTCGCGCTTAACGTAATTCGCCAACTCGTCGGCGCGTGCGTAAGTCTCGGCGATATTGTTGCCTTGCGCGTCGGAAATTGCCTTCGCGGAAGTCTTGACCGTGACTTGAATGGCGGCGTCGTTTTTGCCGTTGAGTTTAACGGAACCTTCAACGTCGCCCGTCAACGAAAAATCCCGCTCCTTGTCGCTGAGCGTTCGCACTTCGGCTTTGAGGTCGTCGACAGTGTTTTTCTCGGCGTAGGTTGCGGGAATGTTGCGCCCGTATTCGTCTTGCATGGCTTTCATTGCGGTGAAACTTTCGCCCGCGAAACGCACAACGTCTTTGGGCGGCTCCGGCGGCGGCGGATAATGCGGATGATGTTCGCCGTAACGCAACGGGTATTCGGGTCTTACCGTCAAGTTTTTCATGTCAATTGCCTCCTTCAAACAAGCCTGTGATTTCGTCTTCGCCGATAACGTCGGCAACGGCAACTGCAATTAGGAGTTAGGAATTTGGAATGTGGAATTATTGTCGACACGTCAATTCCTAATTCCTAACTTCAAATTCCTAATTGTTTTTCCGTCGCCGTCGTTGACCGCGCTCAAGGCACGTGCCGCTTCCGCCGCGTAATTGGCACTGCCCGCAAGTTTGGCGAATGACGTTTCGGCAACGGGATTGGTGACTTCCTGCGCCTTGAGAACCGTGACGTTCAAAGCAACGTCGCCCGAACCGTCGAAGTAAACAAAACCTTCGGCGTCGCCCGTGACGGAAATTTTCCGCGCCGTTGAAAGTTTTTGGGCACTGTCGGGATTGTCCATCGCGGTGACGTTCAAAACCACGTCGCTCGAACCGTCGAAATTAACCGCGCTTGCCGTGACTTTGCCGCCGATAGAAATTTTCCGCGCCGTCGTGAGTTTGTCGGCTTTGGACGCGGTCGTTGCAGTGTCGGACGAATCGGCGTAAGTCGTCGAAATTTTGGTGACGTTGATCTCGCAATTCTTGCTGCCGTCGAAAGTGCCTTCGCCCGTCGCCTTGCCCGTCAACGTGATTTTGCGGGCGTACTTGAGTTTCTCCGCCTCGCCGACAGTTCCAGTCAACGGCGAAATGTCCAGCTCGACATTGGCGGCACCGTTGTATTCGCAAAGAATCGTTGAGCCTTTTTTGAGCACGAGATACTTGCCGTCGCCCGCGCCTGAGGTTTTCGCTTCGGGCAGGAAAGAATTCGTCGACGTGTGATAAACCAAAATGTCGCCGTCGGTGACGCCTTTGACGTTGACCGCGACGCCGCCGATAATGCTTGCCGAACCCGAAATGTCCGCGTGAAGAATTTGATTCGCGTCAAGGCGCACGAGTTTATTGGCTTCGCCCGTCGTGCTGATGTCGTCGGCGGTGACGAAATCTTTATCGGCGGGAACAAGTTTATTCGTGCGGCTGTTGAACGCCAAAACCTGACCGTTGCCAATGCCGCTTGCGTCGACAGTCAAGCCGCCGATTTTCGACAAGTCAATGTCCGTCGGGACAATCTTTCGGGACGAGGCGTCGTAGCTCAAGAAACTGCCCGACTTGATACCGGAAGTGTCGACTTCGACGCCGTCAATTTTCTGCGCG
>JAFVBP010000144.1 GCA_017479925.1 Selenomonadaceae bacterium
CGGTTGACCTTGCGGCTGACTTTGCGTCGACGGTTGCCCCTGCGGTTGCTGATATTGCGTCGACGGTTGACCCTGCGGTTGATTTTGCGTCGACGGTTGACCCTGCGGTTGATATTGCGTCGACGGCTGACCCTGCGGTTGACTTTGTGTCGACGGCTGTCCTTGCGGTTGATTTTGTGTCGACGGTTGCCCTTGCGGTTGTGATTGTGTCGACGGTTGACCCTGCGGTTGATTTTGAGCTTGCGTCGGTTGACTTTGCGGTTGATTTTGAGCTGTCGGCGAATTAAATCGTCCGCCGAAATTTTTAAACATCGATTCCAAAAATCTGCGCGTCGCGGATTGTTGTTGCGGGCGACCCTGCGGCTGCGGCTGACCTTGCGGTTGCTCTTGCGCCTGCGGTTGACCTTGCTGCTTCGGGCGGGCGTCGACCTCGGGACGCGGCATGAAATATCGCACGAGCTGCTTGAGGAATTGCATTCCTTCCGACGGCGGCTGATCTTGCTGTTGAGCGGGCATGGACATCTGCGCGAGTTGAGCCAACATTTCGTAAAGCGCGGGCGGAAGTTGTTCGGCGACTTTCGCGTCGACGAGTTCAAAGGCTGCCTTCGACATCAAAACGGGTTCAAAAGCGTCGCCGCCTTCCTGCGACACGACCAAAGCTTTCAGATTCGACAGCAACATCTGCGTTTCGTCGCTAAGTTCCATCGAATAACCTTTATCGGCAAGCGCGCCGATTTGCAACAACATCCGCGAAAACAACATCAGCTGATCCGTCGAGAAACGTTGACTTTCAACCGTCGAGCCGATTCCTTTGGCAAGCGTCGCGTTCATGGAAAACGACTGTTGCAAAATGTTTTTGACAACGTCGCCGACTTCGGTTGGCATCTTCTGTATGCCGAATTTTTCTTGTGCGCCGATTTTGCTGAGCGTGCCCGCCAAGTCTTGAATTGCGGTTTTAAGTGCAACATTCGTTTGCGGACGAAAACCGCCCGAAGTTGAACCGTCGTCGCGTCGGCGTATACCCGAAACTTCGTCGGTCGGTCGTTGTCGATCTATCGGTCTTATGCCCGTTGCGCCTGCGTCTATAAGTGGCATGAGAGTTTCAGCTCCCTTCGCGTCGAAAATTTTTGTCGGAAGTCATTATACAACAATGTTCGATTTTTTTTCGGGCGAACTTTAATTTGGCTTGTCGCGGCGAAATGACTTGTGGTATAATCCGCGTGAAATTTTTCCACATATCGAGAGGAGTGTTTTACCATGAAGCTGACCAAGTTATTCAAGCGGGTCGCAACAGCACTTTGCGCCGTGGCTTTGGCGGTCGGAGTCGCAGGTTGCGGCGGCGGCGCGGACAAAGAGCAATTCATCAACATCGCGACGGGCGGCACGGCGGGCACCTACTACCCGATCGGCGGTGCCATTGCCGAAGTCCTCAACAAAAACGGCATGAACGCAAGCGCGCAATCGACGGGTGCTTCCGTCGCGAACATCAACATGCTCAAAGACAAACAGGTCGAACTTGCAATCGTTCAAAACGACATAACTTATTACGCGGTCAACGGCAAAGAAATGTTCGAGGAAGGCGGCAAAATCGAAAACCTGTCCGCAATCGCCTCGCTGTACCCCGAAACGTGCCAATTCATCGTTATGGACTCTTCCGGCATTAAATCCATCAACGACTTGAAAGGCAAACGCGTCGCAGTCGGTGCCGCCGGTTCAGGTGCCGAAGCCAACGCCCGCCAAATTCTTGCGGCTTACGGAATCACTTACGACGACGTTGAAGAACAATTCCTGTCGTTCGCCGAAGGTGCCTACGCGCTCAAAGACGGTACCGTTGATGCCGCGTTCGTGACGGCAGGTTACCCGACGGCTTCCGTGCAAGACATTTCGTCGCAAAACAAAATTCGCATTCTGCCCATCGACGACGAACACGTCAAAAAACTCTCCGACAAATATCCGTTCTACACGAAGACAACCGTTCCCGCAGGCACGTACCAGGGCTTTGACGAAGATGTCAACTCCGTGAGCGTCATGGCGATTCTCGTCGTCAACGACAAAGTTGACGCGGCTCTCGGCGAAAAACTCACCAAAGCAATCTTCGACAACCTCGACAAAATCGCGGCTGCTCACGCGGCAGGCAAAAACATCAAGAAAGAAAACGCTGCCAAAGGTCTCGACTTCATGAAGATGAACGAAGGCGCGGCAAAAGTCCTCAAGTAAAACTTGCCAAAAACTTTCGCGGTTGCTATAATGCACGCGGATAACAACAGATTCGAGATCGTCCACGTTATCACTGCGCAAAAAAAGCCCCCCGTCTCGGTCTGCTAACCGATTCGGGGGGTTGCGTTACTCAGAACGCGATTTTTGGCTCAGTTGCCACCCTTGAAGAGTTTTTTGAGCCAATCGTAGACAAAGCGCGACGCGACATTGCCCACAATTATTTCTATAATGACGATCAGATCGTCCACGGCTATCACCACCTTTCCGTTAAAAACTTCAGGTTCGGGTGGTAACGCGGACGATTTTATCATTAACGCAACAAATTATCAAGGCGGGTCGCAAATGCGCGGCTCGTCGATTTTTTTGGAGGCGACATGGACAACTTTATCGTCACAACCGTTCGCAAGCCGACGCCCGACGTTGAAAAGCTTGCCGAAGAAATTTCGTCGAAGCTCGGCGGCAAATTCGTCACACGCGAAGATTTTTCGTTCGACAAGCTCAAAAAACTTCACGGCACGGAAAATATTCTGCTCGTCAAGAAAAATTCGCTCAGTGTCGTCACGGGCGACGGCGAATTGTTTTTTCACCCGAACACGGCTCACCTGCGGATAAAAAATCTGCGTGAAGGCGACGGCGACAGGTTAATCGACGCGCTGAAAATTTCCGACGGCTCAACCGTCCTGGATTGCACGCTCGGCTTGGGCAGTGACGCCATTGTCGAAAGTTTTATCGCGGGTTCGACGGGCAAAGTCGTCGCGCTCGAAATTAATCCGCTTATCGCCGAAATCGTTCGTCGCGGGTTGAAAAATTTTTCCGACGACAGCGAACACGTCTTGACCGCAATGCGCCGAATTGAAGTCGTCAACGTCGCCGCCGAAAATTTTTTGCCGACGTGCGCCGATAACTCATTCGACGTGGTTTATTTCGATCCGATGTTTCGCCGTCCCGTCAAAAAAAGTTCGGGTTTGAACGCGATTCGTCCGCTTGCCGACGGTCGCCCGCTGTCAACCGAAATTGTCCGTGAGGCCGTGCGCGTCGCGAAATTCCGCGTCGTCATGAAGGAACACCGCGGCAGTGACGAATTCGCTCGGCTCGGATTTAAAATCGTCGACGGCGGCAAGTACAGTTCCGTCACATTCGGCGTAATCGAAAAGTGATTCGCTTTGGCGAAAAGTGACCCGTACGTAAGTTGACTTCGCAGGTTTGCGCGTGTAAAATGCCCGAAAACTTTTGCGGAGGTATCAAATGCTCGACAAAAATTTTTTGCAGTACAAGGTCGGCGGACTCCTCTACATGCCGGCTTTCCAACGAAATTTCATTCAAAATCTCGCACAAAACAAGCTGCCGAAACTTAGCTCGGTGGCTTTTTGTTTGGAAGACTCGATTCAAGATTCGGCGGTCGACGAAGCGCAAGCGTCGCTGAAAATCATCCTGCGCGAACTTGAACAGCTCGAAACGGACTTGCCGCTGATTTTCGTGCGAATTCGGTCGCCGCGACATCTCGAAATGTTTTACGACGAAATTGGCGCGAAGTCGAAAATTTTGACGGGCTACATCCTGCCGAAATTCGACATGCAAAACGCGGCGGCTTACATTCAAGTCGCACGGGCGGCAAAAGTTTTCGTCATGCCGACACTCGAAAGTGACCGCGTCGCAAGCATTTTGACGCGTCGCACGGAACTTTTGTCGCTCAAGCAGGCACTTGACGAAATTCAAAACATCGTGCTCAACGTGCGCGTCGGCGTCAACGATTTTTGCAACCTGTACGGTCTGCGCCGCAACATGAATCAAACCGTCTACGACATCGGCGTCGTGCGCGACATTTTGACCGACATCATCAACGTTTTCGCGAAAGATTACGTCGTGTCGGGCGCGGTGTGGAATTATTTCAACGGCGACAACGGCGGCGCGTGGGCTGTCGGCTTGAAACGCGAACTCGAACTTGACAAAGTCAACGGCTTTGTCGGCAAAACGGCTATTCATCCCGCGCAGATTCCGATAATTTTGGACGCGCTGAAAGTTTCGCAAACCGATTTCGACGACGCCAATCAGTTGCTCAATTCGCAGTCGGGCACGCACGGCGTCATGAAAAGCGTCGACGGCTCGCGCATGAACGAAATTAAATGCCACACGAACTGGGCGCGACGAATCAAAATTCTCGGCGAAATTTACGGGGTGACGCCATGAATTACACTGCGACCGAAGTTTTGCGCGTCGCCAAACGTTTCAAAAACACGCGGCGAAATTATTTGCTCGTCAACCCGTTGCAGGGCAAACATCTGCCCGTTCGCCCGACGGTCGCGCTCGAAATGATGAATTCACTCGGTCAACTCGTCGCCGAAAAATTTCCGTCAGCGCGATTGGTTGTCGGTTTCGCGGAAACGGCAACTGCCATTGGCGCGGTCGTCGCGAAAAATTTGGCGGACGATTGCTTTTACCTGCAGACGACACGCGAAAACTTTGCGGGCAACTTCGTGGAGTTTCTCGAAGAGCACAGTCACGCGCCCGAACAAAAACTTTTCGCCGAAAACCTGTCGACGTTGATTGACACCGCGCCCGAAGTCGTTTTTGTCGACGACGAACTTTCGACGGGCAAAACTTTGCGCAACATCATTCGGCAACTGAAGAAAAATTTTCCCGCACTCGACGGCAAAAAAATCTGCGCGGCGTCGATAATCAATCGCCTGACCGACGAAAATCTTGCGGCTTTGGCGGACGAAAACATCACCTGCGTCAGTCTCGTCAAGCTAAACGAAACTTTCGACGCGTCGAACTTTCAAGTCGCCGAAGCTCAAAGCGTTGCGCCCGTCGACAAAAAGTTTTCGTCGCACGAATTTAAATTCACCGTTGACCCAAGACGCGGCGTCGAAATCGGCAAGTACTTCGCTCAATGTGACGCGGCGGGAAATTTCGTTGTCGACATGCTCAAACGCGAAAACATTTCGGGCGACGTGTTGATTCTCGGCACGGAAGAATTCATGTTGCCCGCAATCGTCGCGGGAAGTCGCCTCGAAGCCGAAAATTTTTCAGTCGTGACGCACTCGACGACGCGCAGTCCGATTGGCATTTGCGACGCCGAAAATTATCCGATTCGCACGGGATTCAAACTCCGCAGTTTTTACGACGAAAATCGCACGACGTTTGTTTACAACCTGCGACATTACGACGCGGCGGTTATCGTGACGAACGCGCAAAATTTTTCGGCGGGCTTGAACGATTTAATTTCCGCGCTGAACGTTCACGGCGTCGAAAAAATTTTTATCGTGAGGTGCTGACGTGTTCGGAACTTACAAACCGCAAGACGTGACGATTTTGCTCAAAGACATCACGGGACTTGTCGAACCGTTGCCGACAGCCGCCCGCGAAGTTCAAATTCAATCGGGACGCCACTATTCGGAAATGTTGCCGCTTGAATACGAGCCGTCCGAAAAATATCTGCAGACTTACTTCGACGCGCTCAACCGTTACGCGAAAATCACCGCCGCCGCAGTCAAAAGCGTTGCCGAAAAAATTTTCGCCGACAAAGGCAGCAACGTCGCCTTGGTTTCACTTGCGCGAGCCGGCACGCCGATTGGAATTTTGATTAAGCGGTACCTCGAACGGCATTTCGCCTGCAACGTCGCGCATTACACGATTTCGATTATTCGCGGCAGAGGCATCGACGAAAACGCCGTAAAATTTATTCTGTCGCGTCACAAGCCCGCTGAAATTCAATTCGTCGACGGCTGGACGGGCAAAGGCGCGATTCAACGCGAATTGTCCGCCGCAATGAAAAATTTTCCCGACGTGAGCGCGTGACTTGCGGTTTTGAGTGACCCCGCCGGTGTCGCCGAAAAATGCGGCACGCACGACGATTTTTTGATTGCAAGCTCCTGCCTGAACTCGACAGTTTCGGGGCTGTTGAGCCGAACTTTTCTGCGAC
>JAFVBP010000145.1 GCA_017479925.1 Selenomonadaceae bacterium
GAAGACGTTTTTGTAGGGGTATTTCTTGCGGAGAATTCCGAGAACCTCTTTTTGTGTGAGTGATTTGCCGTTTTTGTCGGTGTATTTGTTGGGGTTGTCGCGATCGTAATGCACTTTGATGCCGAATTCTTTCTGCATTCTCTCTGAAACTTTTTCCGTCCATTTCCAGATACTATCGTCTTTTAATATCCGTTGAATATCTTCCAGTTCCTCAACAGTTCCGCCGCTGATGTTGTCGAGTTGTTCGTCGCTGAGAATTTCCGCGCCGTTGATTCCGTTGATTTTGATGAGTTCTTTTTTCATGATGTTTGTCCTCCTTATTCGTTCACTCTGAAATTATCTGTCTGCGCCGGTACGAAGTCTGATCATGCGGAGAACTTGACTGTGCGCAAGTCTTTTGCCGGTTGAAATTTCTTTGTAAGTCGCGGGTTCGGACGTTTTAAAGGGATTGAGTGCATCCAGGAAACTGCCGTTGAGGTTTGCTTCGATTCCGAGTTCGCCGCGAAGGTAATCCGTGGCATCGTCTTCGCCGTCAAAGTGGAAGGCATATTTGTTGTATTTCTTGTCTCTGCAGGCCGCCTTGCGAATTTCCCAATATTCGTCCCACGTGCCGCCGCTGATGTTGTCGAGTTGTGCGTCGTTGAGGAGTTCCGCGCTGTTGATTCCGTTGATTTTGATGAGTTCTTTTTTCATGGTGTTCAGTCTCCTTTTCGGTTTGAATTTTTATTGAGCGTTGTTGTTGCGGGCTTCAATCATTTTTTCGACAAGCAGGATTGCTTCGCCTCTGTTGAGTTTTTGGGTTCCGTAGTAGTATTCATTTTTGCTGAAAGGTTTCGTAATGCATCTGATTCCGAGTTTTGCCCAACCTTTGTCGACCGTCGTGCTTGCATTGTCCCAGTCGAAGAGTGTTTCGACCTTGTTGTAGGTGAAGGAGGTGGCGTTGAAGTTTTTGGCGAGGATTTGGCTGTCCGCAGATGTTTCGTTAATCGTGCCGCCGCTGATGTTGTCGAGTTGTTCGTCGTTGAGAATTTCCGCGCCGTTGATTCCGTTGATTTTGATGAGTTCTTTTTTCATTGTGTTCAGTCTCCTTTTCGGTTTGAATTTTTCTTTCTGTCTGTTATACGTTGAGGTTTCGATTTTGTTACAGGCTCCGAGAAATTTTTTTTGGTTATCGCCTCCCGATATTTGATTTTGATTTGGTTGAATTTTTCTTTCTGCCTGTTATACGCAAGACGACATGATTCGTTACAAGGTATGAAAAAAATTTTTTGGCTCATGATTTTTAACGTCCAACCAACAAAAAAACTCCTCGTCAATTCGACGGGGAGTTTTCGTTTACGCGGAAGTTGTCCGCTGACGTTTAGTAGTTCTTGATGTTGATCTCGAAGAAACTTTGCGGGTGATTGCACACAGGACAAACGTCGGGTGCGTGCGTGCCGATAACCAGATGTCCGCAGTTACGGCACTCCCAAACTTGAACGCCGGCTTTCTTGAAGACTTCTTGCGCTTCGACGTTTTTGAGCAACTTGCGGTAACGTTCCTCGTGGTGCTTTTCAATAGCCGCAACGCCGCGGAACTGTTCGGCAAGTTCGTGGAAACCTTCTTCGTCGGCTTCGCGTGCCATGCGCTGATACATGTCCGTCCACTCGAAATTTTCGCCTTCGGCAGCGTGCAAAAGATTTTCTTCGACGGAGCCGAGTTCGCCCAACGCCTTGAACCAAAGTTTGGCGTGTTCCTTTTCGTTGTCGGCGGTCTTCAAAAACAGCGCGGCAATCTGCTCGTAGCCGTTTTTCTTCGCGACGGAGGCGAAGTAGGTGTACTTGTTGCGCGCCTGACTTTCACCGGCGAAGGCTTCCCAAAGATTTTTTTCGGTCTTGGTGCCCGCGTATTTGTTTTTCGGCGGAGCGGCAGGTTCTTCGGCTTCGACGACAACTTTCTCGAAGTCGGTCGAAGGATGTTTGCACAGCGGACAGACGAAATCGGCGGGAATCTCGTCACCGACGTATTCGTAACCGCAAATTCTGCAACGCCAAACAGTCTTGCCTGCTTTCGGCGGTTGCGGTTTCGGCTTGATGTTCGATTGATAGTAGTTGTACGTCGTCGAAGGCACGTCGGACAATTTTTCCATGTCGACGACTTCGGCAATGAAAATCGAATGCGTGTCCAGCTCAACTTGGTCAACGACGTTCGCGCTGATGAAACTGTTCGTGCCTTCGGTTATCGCGAGCGTGCCGTTTGACGTGCGACGAACTTTGTCGAAGTCGGCGAATTTGTCGACGTTCTTGCCGCTTTGGAAGCCGAAATGCTTAAACAGGTCGAAAGTCGCCGCCTCGGAGATAATCGACACGGTGAATTTTTTCGTCTTGGCAATGATGTCGTGCGTGAAATTCGATTTGTTCACGGCGATTGAAATTCGGTCTTTGGACACGGGCGCGGCAGTCACCTGCGTCACCGTGTTGATGATACAGGCGTTGTCGCGGTCGCCGTCGCGTGCGCTCAAGACGAAAAGCCCGTACTGAACGTTGAACAAAACTTTGCTGTCCATTAAGGTCACCTCTCCGAAAATATTTTTGTACGACGTGTGAATTTTAGCAAAGCCCGCGACGTTTGTAAACGCGACGACGAAATTTATCTGCGCGGCAGGAATTTTCACCGTCGCGAAAAATTTATCCCGCGTACTAAAATTTTGGGAGATGTTTTAATTGAAACAGTTGATGTTGGGCAACAAGGCACTTGCTCGCGGGCTGTGGGAAGCGGGCGTCGCCTTCGTGTCGAGTTATCCCGGCACGCCGTCGACGGAAGTCACCGAAGAGGCCGTCAAATTCGACGACATTTATTGCGAATGGGCACCGAACGAAAAAGTCGCCATGGAATCGGCTTTCGGCGCGTCGCTTGCCGGTCGTCGGGCTTTTTGCGGACAAAAACACGTCGGCTTGAACGTCGCGGCGGATCCGTTGTTCACTTTGAGCTACACGGGCGTCAATGCGGGTTTGGTCGCCGTCGTCGCCGATGATGCGGGTATGCACTCGTCGCAGAACGAACAGGACAGCCGTCACTACGCAATCGCCGCGAAAGTTCCGATGCTTGAGCCGTCGGACAGCGCGGAGGCTTTGAACTTCGCCAAACTCGCCTACGAAATTTCGGAGACTTACGACACGCCCGTCCTGATTAAAATGTGTACCCGCGTCGCGCACAGTCAATCCGTCGTCGAAACGGGCGAACGCGTCGAAGTGTCGAAACCTTACGTCAAGGACATTGGCAAATACGTCATGATGCCCGGCAACGCGAAACGCCGTCACCCGATTGTTGAGGAACGCACGCGCAGGTTGATTGAATACGCCGAAACCACGCCGATTAATCGCGTCGAATTCACGTCGGACGAAATCGGGATTATCACGTCGTCGACATGTTACCAATACGTCAAGGAAGTTTTCGGCGAATCGGCAAGCGTTTTGAAACTCGGCATGATTAATCCGTTGCCCGTCGCGCTGATTAAAAATTTCGCGTCACGCGTCAAGCGGCTTGTCGTCGTCGAAGAACTTGACCCGATTATCGAAACGCACGTTAAAGCTTTGGGCTTGCCCGTCGAAGGCAGCGAACTTTTGCCGCGTATCGACGAATTCAGCCCGAATTTAATCGCGCAGGCTTTCGGCAAAGAAATTCCCGCAGGCGTTCAACTCGACGACCAAATTCCGCCGCGTCCGCCCGTCATGTGTGCGGGTTGTCCTCACCGCGGATTGTTTTACTCGCTCAAAAAACGCAAATGCACGGTTTTGGGCGACATCGGTTGTTACACGCTCGGAGCCGTCCCGCCGCTGTCGACGATTGAACTTACGCTGTGCATGGGCGCAAGTATCGGCGCGACGCACGGCTTCAACAAAATGCTCGGAGCCGCAAGCGAATCAAAAACCGTCGCGGTTATCGGCGACTCAACTTTTATGCATTCGGGCATGACGGGCTTGGCTAATGTCGCGTATAATCAATCGAATTCGACTGTGATTATCCTCGACAATTCAATCACGGGCATGACGGGTCACCAACAGAATCCGTCGACGGGCTTGAACATCAAAGGCGACCCCGCAGGCAAAATCGACCTCGAATCGCTGTGCCGTGCAATGGGCATTAACCGCGTGCGTGTCGTCGACCCGTACGATTTGAAGGCGTGCGACATTGCCATTCGCGAAGAACTTGCCGCGCCCGAAGTCAGCGTGATTATTTCGCGTCGTCCGTGTGCGCTGTTGAAGAACGTCAAGCACAAGCCGCCGTTGAAAGTTGACGCGTCGAAGTGTATCGGTTGCAAGTCGTGCATGAAAATCGGCTGCCCCGCAATTTCAATGGTTGACGGTAAAGCTCGTGTCGACCAAACTCAATGCGTCGGTTGCGGCGTCTGCAGTCAACTTTGCCCGAAAAAAGCGTTCGTCAGCACGTCGGAGGTTAAGTAAATGGACACGAAAAACATCATCATCGTCGGCGTCGGCGGACAAGGCTCGTTGCTCGCCAGCAAAATTTTGGGTCACCTGTTGCTCAACGAAGGCTTCGACGTTAAAGTCAGCGAAGTGCACGGCATGAGCCAACGCGGCGGCTCCGTGATAACTTACGTGCGTTTCGGCGACAAAGTTTATTCGCCCGTCGTCGACAAAGGTCAAGCCGACTTTATCGTTTCGTTTGAAATTTTGGAAACTGCGCGGTGGTTGTCGCACTTGAAAGCCGGCGGTCAAATCGTCACCAACACGCAACAGATCGACCCAATGCCCGTCATCACGGGCGCGGCGGAATATCCGTCAAACCTCGTCGACAAAATCCGTGCGGCGGGCATCAAAATCGACGCAATGGACTGCTTGACACTCGCTCGCCGGGCGGGTTCCGTCAAAGCCGTCAACATTGTCTTGCTCGGCAGATTGTCGCATTACTTTGACATATCGGAAACTTCGTGGCAAAATGCGCTTAAAGCTTGCGTGCCCGCGAAGTTTTTGGAACTCAACCAGCGGGCGTTTGAACTCGGCAAAAATTTCGGCGGCTGAACATTTGAACGGCGACAGCGTTGACCAAATTGGATGCAACGTCACGTTGCCTCGGCAAGTAGTTCACTTAAACGTTTCAAGGAGTGATTTTATGCTCACCAACATCAACATCTCTAACGCAATCGCGACGGTCTCGGCGAACGTCGACGGCAGTGCCTTGACGCAGGACAACGCAATTTTCGCGACGGGCTACTCGAACGGCTCGGCAGTCCTCAACCTCGGCACGGTTTCGGCAACTGCAGAATTCGCGGCTTCCGGCTCGACAGCTTACGACACGGCGAACAATCACATTCAATTTGCGGACGGCTCATTGCTCGCCTTAGCGCAAAGCATCAACAATGCCAACATTGCGCTCGCCGCTCAAGGTAACGTCGGCGGTACGTTGGACTTGAACGCTGCGGGTTTGAGTTTTACTCCCGACGTTGGCGACGGCAGACTCGGCATTTCGGTTGCCAAAGACGGCGCGACGCTTGACCTGTCACTTGACGGCACGGGCACGATTAATTTAGACACGAACGGCGCAATCTCATTCGGCACGTTGATCGCTCCCGTCATTACCGCCCCGAAAGATTTTGCGTTGAACTTCACCGCGAAAACTTACACGGGCATTCCGCTCGCGGGAACAATTTACGGCGACGGAGTCAACGACGTTCAAGCCACATTAGTCAACGGCACGCAAATTGCATTGACGACCAACGGAGCTGTCGGCGCGAATTTGAACTTCGGCGGCGTTCCGTTGAACAACGTCACGTTAAGCGGCGCGCTTATCCTCGACCCGTTGAGCAACAGTTTGACTTTCGGACAAGGCTCCACGCTCGGCGTCGACTTGGGCACGCGTCACATTGACATCACGGCGACGGACAACGCGGGCGGACAACTCATCCTCGGCGCGAACGGCTTGACCTTCAAATCGGCGGGCGGCGACGGCGGCTTGATTCTGTCCGTCACGGACGGCGGGCAAACTCGTCAAGCTTTGTTGAACTTCGCGGGCGAAATGACTTACGCGCTTGACGGCACAATCAATCTCGCTCAAGGCACCGTCGTCAACAACGTTTTCGCGGACGGCAATGTCTTGACGATAACCGCGCTCACCGACGCGGGCGGCTCAATGCTTTTCGACCCGAACGGCGGCTTGTACGTCACGCCTTCGACGCCCGACGCGCTCAATGTCGTCCTGTCGACGGACGGCTTGAACGTTGCAACTTTCAAGTCAATCACGGGCACAATCAATTACAGCGGCGGCATTATCACCGCTTCCGACGGCACGCAAGCCGATCTGACAGTTTACGACATTTGGGAAACCAACTTGCGCACGACTGGCGGCACCGCTTCGATTCAGTTCATGGCGGACAGGACAGTTTACACAGCCAACGAAGGCGCGACTTTCGTTCTGGATTATCTCGACGGCACGACGCTTGAAATTCAAAACGGCTCGTACAGCGATATTTACGCCGATAATATTGAAGATGGTTTGGAACTTATTTCCGAAGGCTCGACCTTCAAAAGCAACGACTATGAATTTGTCTTCACGCTCGAAACGGCGGGCAACTACAATCTCAACGGCATAAACGTCATCACCACTTCCGACAACGTTCAAGTCCTGCTCGCCAACTACGACACGGTAATCGTCGGCGACTTTGCTTACACGGCGTTGAACGAAAGTTCCGCCATTGCAATCAGCGACGCGGGTGTTGTCGGCATCAACGAAGTTTCGGTCAACCCGATAAGTTTGTTGACAAGCGCAGATCTCGCGGGCGACTTCCTGCCGAATTACGAAACGGATTTTGCGAATGCTTTGCAAATTGTTGACGCGGGCACCGTCGACGCGCTGAACGAAATTTTGCCTGCGGAAAATCTCGGCGAAGTTTCTTTCGGCACGCAAACCGACGAACTTGCCAATCAACCGCAAATCGTCATTGCCGCGACGGAAAATTTCAACGGCTGATTCTTGCCAAACGTCGGCGCAACATTTATAATCGTCGCGGACGTATAGAGATATAACAGCCAAATCAGTAAGTCCAAGGTTAACACGACGCAAAAAAATCCCCCGTAAGTCTTTGGGTCAGACTTGCGGGGGTTGCGTCACTTAAGGACGCAAGTTCGGCTCAATCAGTCAAAACAACTTCTTGAACCAGTCGTAAACGTAACGTCCGAGAACGTTAGCCACGACCATTTTAAGGATGTCTATATTTACAGTCCGCCGAAATCGTTGGCAAGCTCGTCAAAATTTCGGCGGGCTGATTTTTGCCAAACATCGACGCGCTGAACGAAATTGCCGCCGAAAAATAAATTACGCATTACGCATTGAGCATTACGCATTGAAGTTTTCCTGCCGCGTGCAGGATTTTTTTTTGCGCCGTGGAAAGTTAATCGCGGTTTATTCAAAGTTTTTCAGAGAGCAGGTTTTAACATGGCAAACTATTTTCAACCCGAAATTGAGTGCGCGCCGCTTGAGCAAATTCGTGCGTTGCAGAACGAATTGTTGCCCAAGCAGGTGCGCCGCGTGTGGGAGAACGTCCCGTATTACCGCAAAAAAATGGAAGCGCACGGCGTCACGCCCGACGACATCAAGTCGATTGACGACATGCACAAGCTGCCGTTCATGTCGAAAGCCGATCTGCGCGAGGCGTATCCGTACGGCTTGCTTGCGGTTCCGCTCAAAGACTGCGTGCGAATTCAATCGACATCGGGCACGACGGGCAAGCGCGTTGTCGCCTTTTACACGCAACACGACATCGACCTTTGGAATGACTGCACGGCACGAGCGATTGTCGCGGCGGGCGGCACCAAAGACGACGTTTGTCAAGTGTCCTACGGCTACGGCTTGTTCACGGGCGGACCCGGTCTTGACGGCGGCAGTCACAAAGTCGGCTGTTTGACCATTCCGACGAGTTCGGGCAACACCGAGCGGCAAATTATGTTCATCCTTGACTTGCAGGCGACAATTCTTTGTTGCACGCCCAGTTACGCGGCTTATATCGGCGAAACCATGCGCGAAATGGGTTTGACGCCCGAACAAATTCCGCTCAAAGCCGGCATTTTCGGCGCGGAAGCCTGGTCGGAAGAAATGCGCCGCGACATCGAAAAAACGTTGGGCATCAAAGCGTACGACATCTACGGCTTGACGGAAATCAGCGGTCCCGGCGTTTCGTTCGAGTGCGCCGAACAGCGCGGCATGCACATCAACGAAGATCACTTTTTGGCGGAAATCATCGATCCCGACACGGGCGAAGTTCTTCCCGAAGGCACACAAGGCGAATTGGTTTTCACGTCGCTGGACAAAGAGGCGTTCCCGCTGATTCGTTACCGCACACGCGACATCTGCACGTTGACACGCGAAAAATGTTCCTGCGGCAGAACGCATGTTCGCATGACAAAGCCGAAAGGTCGTTCGGACGACATGTTGATTATTCGCGGCGTGAACGTCTTCCCAAGCCAGATTGAGACCGTGCTCATGAATAACGGCTATGCGGCGAATTATCAAATTATCGTCGGGCGCGTCAACAACACCGACACGTTCGAGGTCAAAGTCGAAATGACGCCCGACATGTTCACCGATAACGTCGGCGAAATTCAAGCCCGCCGCAAGGTGCTTGAAGACGGTTTGCGCGCAATGCTCGGCATCAAGGCGAAAGTCACGCTTGTCGCGCCGAAATCAATCACCCGCTCGGAAGGCAAAGCCGTCCGCGTCATCGACAACCGTAAGATTTAGTGGACAGTGGCTAGTGGCTGGTGGACAGATTTTCACTAACCACTAACCACTAACCACTAACCACTAACCACTAACCACTAACCACTAACCACTAACCACCAACCACTTTTAAGCGACCGAAAGGAGCGACTACCGTGAGCGTCAATCAAGTTTCCGTCTTTCTGGAAAACAAGCCCGGCACGTTGAACAAACTTACCGAAGTTTTGGCGACGAACAAAATCAACATCCGCGCTTTGAGTTTGGCCGAGACCAGTGAATTCGGCATTGTTCGCATGATCGTCAACGACGTGTTCGAGGCGGTCAACGTCCTCAAAGAAAACAATTTCGTCGCGATTTTGACGCCCGTTTTGGCTTACGCAATAGCCGACGAAGCGGGTTATCTCAACGCGCTTTTGAAAAATTTCAGCGACGCGCAGGTTAATATCGAATACATGTACGCCTTCGCGGGCAGGACACGCGCTTACATGATTTTCCGCGTCAACGACACCAAAAAGGCCGAAGC
>JAFVBP010000146.1 GCA_017479925.1 Selenomonadaceae bacterium
AAACAGGATGTTTCACCTGCGGGCACAACGCATTACGGCTTGACGAAAACATTTCGGCAACGAGTGAGTAACGCCCCCGCGAGGTGCCCTTTCTTTTTGCTACTTTTTCTTTGGGCACGCAAAGAAAAAGTAGTTCAAAAAAAACAAATTCAACGAATCGGCTTCGGATAGCGACGACGCGCAAGTCAACCGTCAAGCAACCGTTACTTATCGCTCACAGAAACAGAAACACCAGCGCGCCGACGAACAGAGCCACACTGAAACCGTGCAAGGCGTTTTGGACGGCTTGGTTGTGCTTGCCGAAAAGCCCGCCGATTATCGGGCGCAACAAAAAAATCAACAGCGCAGTCGATATGAAAAACAGCGGCTTGTCTTCGGTGACGAGGCTGTAACCGACCATGACGACGGAAATCAAAATGCCGCTTGCCTCCGCGTGCGAAATCTTTCGTTTGACTTCGGGCTTGTCGGCGGGTGAATCGTCGTCAACATCGGCGAAGTGTTTGCTGTGGAAAGTTTTTCTGTTCGCTTCGTGAACGGGCGGCGCGTTGTCGACGGGCGTATCGTCAACTTTGGCACTGTCGTCAACGGCGGATTCGTCAACTTGAACGGGCGGCGCGTCGGCATAAAGGTCGTCATCGGTCATGTCGGCGATAAATCGTTTGCGCGGCTTCTTGTCGGAACTCATTCAAACATCTCCTTGCGGAAAGTTACGGACTCGATTTTACACGAAAACTTTTTGGGCGTCGACAGCAAATTTCGCATTACGCATTACGCATTAAGCATTGCAGTTCCCCGCGGCTTGCCAAAGGTTTTAAAGCGTGTTAAAATTCCGCCGACTATTTAATAGGTGGGTGACGCAATGCTCAGAGAACTTGCGAGAGCGAAAATCAACTTGACGCTGGACATCTCCGGCGTGCGCTCGGACGGCTATCACGAAGTCTCAATGATTATGCAGTCGATTGAACTTGCCGACGAAATCATCTTGAAGAAAATCCCGCACGGAATTTCGTTGGCAATGGACGCGACACGAATCGACGGCGGCGAAAACCTTCCTGCGGACGAACGTAATTTGGCGTGGCGTGCGGCGGCGGCTTTCTGCGAATTCTGCGGTAAAAATTTCGGCGTCGCGATTGAACTGCTGAAAAAAATTCCCATGGCTGCGGGACTTGCGGGCGGCTCCACTGACGCGGCGGCCGTCATTCGCGGCATGAATCGCCTGTACGAAACGAATCTTTCCGAATCGCAACTTTGCGAAATTGGCGCACGCGTCGGCTCGGACGTTCCGTTTTGCATTGTCGGCGGCACGTGTCTTGCCGAAGGTCGCGGAGAAATTTTGACGCGCTTAAAGCCCATGAAAAATTTCAGCGTCGTCTTGGCAAAACCGCAGGGCGAAATTTCGACGGCTTGGTCGTACAAAACTTATGACGCACAGCCTGCCGAAAGTCACCCGCCCAACGAAATGATTATCGAACTTTTGAAGCACGGGCAATATTGTGCGGCGTTCAAATGTTTTGCAAACGTTTTGGAGAGCGTCGCGCTCAAGAAAATTCCCGTCATTGCCGAATACAAAAACAAGATGCTTGCCGCCGGTGCCCGCGTCGCTTTGATGAGCGGTTCGGGTGCGACGGTTTTTGCTTTGAGCGACGAGGCCGACGTCGACAAAATTTCCGCAAGCATTGACGATTCGGCCGCGCAGATTTTTGTTACGAAACTTTTCGGGTAAGGATGAAGTACCATGGGCAGACTTGAACCCATTAAAATCGACAGCTATCAACCGTTGCGCGAAACCGTGTGCGAAACTTTGCGCGAAGCAATTCGCAAAGGCATATTGGAACCCGGCGAACGGTTAATGGAAGTTCAGCTGGCAGAAGAACTCGGAATCAGCCGCACGCCCGTGCGCGAAGCAATTCGCAAACTTGAACAGGAAGGCTACGTTATCATGATGCCCAGGCGCGGCACGTACGTTTCAAGCGTGTCGGTCAGCGACATCAAAGAAATTTTTGAGATCCGCTCGGCACTCGAATCGCTGTCGACGGGTCTTGCGGCAAGGCGCATTGAACCCGACGAACTTGAAAAACTTCGCGCCCTGCTTGCCGAAATCGAAGGTCACATCAAAAGCCGCGACATGGACAAAATCGTCGAGGCGGACATCGAATTTCACGGACTGCTTTATCGCGTCAGCCGCAACGAAAGGCTCGTTGCGATAATCGGCAACTTGAAAGAACAACTTGCACGTTTTCGCACGCTGTCAATGTCATATCCCGGCCG
>JAFVBP010000147.1 GCA_017479925.1 Selenomonadaceae bacterium
ATTATACCAAAAAATTTTCACCGCGCAACTAAAAGTTTGGAGTCAACGGCAACCGTCGCTTGATTCGGCGGACTTCACGTCGACAATCGAACGTCGCTTGATTGGGCGCGACTTCACGTCAACGGCAACCGTCGCTTAATTCGGCACGGACTTCACATTGACGGCAACCGTCGCTTGATTCGGCACGGACTTCACATTGACGGCAACCGTCGTTTGATTCGGCGCGGCTTCACGTCAACGGCAACCGTCGCTTGATTCGGCGGCTTTCACGTCAACGGTAACCGTCGCTTAATTCGGCACGGACTTCACATTGACGGCAACCGTCGATTGATTCGGCGGGCTTCACATCAACAGCAACCGTCGTTTGATTCGGCGGACTTCACGTCAACGGCAACCGTCGATTGATTCGGCGGACTTCACGTCAACGGCAACCGTCGATTGATTCGGCGGACTTCACGCAAACAAAAAACGCGGCACGTTCGCTTCGGAACGGTCGCGTTTGATTTTTCGGGACTGATTTCAGAATCCGCCGAGTTGCCAAATGAAGACGAATTCTTTCGGCTTGAACAGGAAGTACATGACTTTGCCGCGCAGGTCGTATTTGAACTTCGCTTCGGCTTCGGGGTTGTCCAAATCGTCGCGGTAAGCGTTCAAAACTTCGACGGCGTTGACGTACGGAATGATCTCTTTTTTCGGCACGTGGAGCAAATTGTCGAAGGACATGAACTCCGTCAGGTAGATGAATTTTTCCTCAAGTTCCAGGTATTTCTGCAACTTCGCCGCGTCGGCACCGGACTCTTTGAGTTTTTGGTAGCCGTCAACCCACTCGAAGAAAGTTTTCAGCGCAAAATCGACGATGGTCTTGTATTTTTTGTAGAAGAAAAATCTGCGCGGGAAACTGCGTGCACTGTGGGTGATAACTTCCGCCATTTTGTCGAAGGGAACACGCGGCGTGACGTTGAGTTCACAATTCGGGTCGGAGATGTACTCGACGAAGTTCATCTGCTCGAATTTGACGCTCATGCGTTCGCAGTAAATTTTGAGCGCAAGCAGTTGGTCGTTAATCGCGCCTTGCCCGTGCCCGAACGTCATAAACAGGAAATGTTGCTGTTTGGCGAAACGGTCGTTTTCCTCGTCGGTGAAAATTTCACGCGGAACGTAATCTTCGCCGATGACTTTGATCGCCTCGCGCATTTCCGCCAATTCTTCGCGGTGAGCCAAGCCGAAATGTTGCATCTTTTTGAACGCGGCGGTTGTCAGCTTGTTGACGGCCTTCCAATAATCCGCAGGAGAGTCGTCGGCGTTGGCGAAGCGATTGGTCAGCAGCAGACCGTACGAACTGAAGTTGGCGCTCATTACGGTGCCTGCGGGCGGATTTTTCTTCGTGCCTGACGGGCTGTATTGCGCAATGAATTCGTTGCCGGCTTTGATTGCCTCGTTGTAAATTGCCTGCGTCGCTGCGTTGATTGTTGCCGTCGGTTGCGGTTGAATTTGCGGATTTGCCGATTGCACGGCGTCGGGCGTCTGCGGTGCTTTGGCTTTTTTCTTTTTGGGCGACGCTTCCGGTTGAGCGGCTTTGTCGACCTTCGGCGCGGCTTTCTCGACGGGCTTTTCGACTTTCGGCGGCGGTTCTTCGACTTTGGGCTGTTCGGTGAACTTAGCTTTGAGCATGTTGTAAGTGTCTTCGCTCACCGCGCTCAAACGGTTGGCGACGCGAATGCCTTGCGCCGTCAAAAACTCAATGATTTCCTTGTCGTCGCGGGCGAACTCTTTTGCAAGTTCGTAAATCCGCTTTGCTCTTGCCATACGAATCACACTCCAAAAATTATTTTTGTCGACGAAGTTGCTCAAGTTTAGCGTAAGCATCCGCGCCGATTCTGTCGCCGACTTCGTTGCGTTTGACGGGCAAAGTCACGTTGCCGAGGTATTCTTTGCGCAGGTGCTGTTTGGCACGTTTGACCGCCCGATAAAATTCCCGCGATGGGTGACGATATGCGCCCGCGCCCAAAATCACGGTTTCGATTGTCGCGTCGGAGCTGACAACGTGGACTTCGCGTTTCTTGCGCACAAGCTCAAACGAAAGCCGCTCGATTACGTTGTCGGCACTCTCGTTGAACGCGCTGTAAATCACGCGAAAAATTTCGCTGTAAACTTCCGTGCGTTCGTCGTCTTCACTGCGTGCGGCGTCGAAGACAAGCGTTATCTCGAATTTTTCATACGCGCCGTATTCCTGCAGACTGCGAATCAAAAATTCCCGTGCCGTGGCAAGGTCGTCGACGTTAATCTCCTGCCAGACGTGAATCAGATTGTAGCCGTCAACCAGGTAATGCGGTCGCTGTTTGGACATGGTTAAAATCTCCGACGGAAAATCTCGTACATGAGCACGGCGGCGGCGGCCGAAGCGTTGAGCGAATTGATTTTGCCGACCATCGGGATTTTGACGAGCAAGTCGCAATTTTCGCGTGTCAAACGTCGCATGCCTTTGCCTTCGTTGCCGACAACCAAAACGATTGCGCCCGACAAGTCCGCGTGCATGAAGTCAACTTCGGCGTTCATGTCCGCACCGACGATTGTCAAACCGACGGAGCGCAGGTGTTTCAAAGTTTGAGCGACGTTCGTGACGGGTGCAACTTTGACGTATTCCGCAGCGCCCGCCGAAGTTTTGAAAACCGTCGCGTTGAGGCGAACGTTGCGACGTTTCGGGATGATGACGCCGTGCACGCCGACAGCCTCAGCCGTGCGAAGAATTGCGCCGAAATTTTGCGGATCTTCGAGTTCGTCAAGCAGAATCACGAAGGGCTGTTCGTTTCGACTTTCGGCAAGCGACAAAATTTCTTCGACGGTTGAATAATCCGCCGCCGCAACAAAAGCCGCAACGCCTTGGTGTTTGCCGTCGCAGAGTTTGTCGAGTTTTTCACGGCGCAAGAATTCTACAACAACGCCCGCAGTCTTTGCAAGGGCGAAAATTTTCTGCGCGGAACCGTCGAGCTGTCCCTCGGCGAAAAGAATTTTGTTGATACTGCGACCGGACTTCAGCAGTTCGGTGACGGCGTTGCGCCCGTAAATTAAATTGTCGTCCAAAGTTCAAGCCTCCAATAGTCGCGGCGAATTATTTGGGTTTGGCGGTCAACCACGGCTGTTCGCGTTCGTTTTCGGGCAATACCGAATGGTCAAACCACATGTTAAAAAATCTGTCCGCGCTGCCGACGGCGAAACCGTCGCTTTTGTGGTCGCTCGTGTCGAACGGGTCGGCGAAAATCAACATGTCGTCGAAAAGATTTTCCGTGCCCAACGTGTCGTAGCCGACGATAACGCGCCAATGTCCGCCGTATTCGACATTTTCAACCATAATCGGCGTGCCCGCAGAAAGATTGTCGACGACAAATTTTTTAAACGCTTCGTTGTCTTTAATCGGCGGCGTGTCAAGACGGCTGTGGACTTCCCAACCGATGTCGCGGAAAAATTTCACCATGTCGCTCAAACTCGTGCCGATAAGCGGTTTGATGTGCATTTTTTTGATGAGCGTTGCCTCGTCGAAGTCGCGGTTGCCGAAGTAATTCAGCACGGTCAACGCGGCGACGGGTCCGCAACTGTAATCGGTCGATTGAAGTGCTGTCGGGTAATTCGTCAAGATGATTCGGCTGTCCGTCGACGTGAGCGCAGAAATGTCTACGTGCGTGAAGTAAATCGAATCGGCGTGATTTATGTCGGCGGGCGCGGACGCGGCACCTCCGTAATCGGGAATTTCTTCGTCGCAGGCACAACCGACGGTCAACGCCAAAATCAGCGCGACAAAAATTTTCTTCATGGTTGAATCTCTTTAAACGCGAAGCCCGCTTTAAAAGCGGGAGAACAATTGGTGTGTCCCGCAACGTTCTCGTCAGACAAGCGTTTTCGACACGACATAATTTTTCAGACGTCGACATCTTTAAACGCAAAATCAAACGCAAGCTCACAAATTTCGTCGAGACGTGCCAAATTTCGTCGCAGGAACAATTCGCCAAGCAGTGCTTCAAAGCCCGTGCTCGCGTGATATTCGGCGACGGTGGCTTTCCTCGGCGCGTGTGATTTTGCGTTGCGTCCGCGGCGAAAAATGTCGCGTTCGTCATCCGACAAAAAATTTTCCAGCGCGTGATAAGTTTTCGCCTGTGCCGTTGCCGAAACTATTTGCGCACTAAGTTCGTGAAGGCGCGTGAC
>JAFVBP010000148.1 GCA_017479925.1 Selenomonadaceae bacterium
ATAATTTCGTTGTAATTGTCGGTCGAATCGTTGTCGTACAGAAAAAAGTGGTCGACGCCCGCAAGCAGGTGATAGTCGAGCCACTCTTTGATATAACGCCCTTCGTTTTTCAGAATCGCGACGATCGCCAAGTCGTACAGAAACAAATTTTTATCCACGGTGCCACCTCGACAAAAATTTATCTGCGCTGACGAAGTTTTTCCTCAATCAAAGCCAAGCCGTCTTCGGAAATGTCGGGTTTGCGCACGTAGCCCGCCGCCGTCGATTTGCTGATTTCGCTGAGGATTGAAAAGTCACGCGTGTCCGTCATGATAATTACGGGAATGTTTTTGAGCTTGTTGTTGCCGTCAATGAACGACAAAAATTTCATGCCGTTGACAAAAGGCATGTCCAAGCTGACGAGTACCATGTCCGCGCCCTGGTTTTCGAGAATTTTTAAGCCTTCGACGGCACTTTGAGCCGTTGTTATCTCGCAGGGCAGGCGATTTTGCAACGTGTCTTTTTCTTGACGCAGGTCAAAAATGTCATCGTCAATCAATAAGATATTGAACGACGTTTTCTGTTGAGTTTCGCCGCCGGACGATTCGCCTTCGACGCCGCCGAGCATCTTGTCGACGCGTTCAACCAAATCACGCGGTTCGCAAGGTTTGGTAACGTAATCTTGCACGCCGAGCGAAAAGACGTTCGCAACAATTTCGCGTTTGGTCGAGCTTGACATCATCATCACGGGCATTTCTTTGAAGCGTTCGTCTTCGCGAATTCGGCGCAACATGTCAAGACCGTTGAAGTCCGCATCCAAAATGACCAAACTTATTTCGCGGCTGATAAGCGTGTTAATCGCACTTAAAGGATTGTTTATCGCCAGAATTTTGCATTCGGGCAGACCGCGTTCCAATACGATTTTGGAAATGTTGAGATTGAGTTCGTCGCTGTTGACGATCATGATGATAATCTCGCGCCTGTCCTCGGCGACCCGTTTGAGCGCGTTTGTTTTGAGCGTTTCGATTCGCTCACCTTGAACTTTCGCACGCTGACGAAGTTTTTCAAGGCACGTCGCGCAATACATTCCGCTTTTTATCGGCTTTCCGCAGCCGGCGCACGGACGACTGCCGACTCGGTTTCTGCCGTCGAAAGAACCTTTTTTCACCATTGTCTCAAAAACCTGTCGGAAAAACCGACGGCCTCCTCTACCTCCTCCGTAGAAACGCCGACACCTAAGGTGGCAATAGCATTTCCCTCTGCGCAGAAATTTCCCGCGTGCATTGTTTATAGTTTACTAAAATCCGCGAACATGTCAATAAAAAAAATCCGACGAGAGACCGCTCGCCGGAAACTGCAATTTGAAATTTGGAATTAGGAATTTGAAATTGACAACGAAATCATTCCTAATTCCTAATTCCTCATTCCCAATTGCTTTTTAAGCGTTGATCAACTTCTCGTAGAGTTCGATGTATTCGCGAGCCGAATTCTTCCAGCTGTAGTCGCTGTTCATGGCGTTGGACGAAATTTGGAGCCAAACGTCGAATTGCGCGTAGGTCGACAACGCCCGTTTGAGCGCGTACATCATTTCATGCGCGTTGTAGTTCGAGAAGACGAAGCCGTTGCCCTGTTTGGTGTACTTGTCGTACTGTTGAACGGTGTCTTTGAGACCGCCCGTTTCGCGCACGACCGGTGCCGCGCCGTAACGCATTGCAATCAGCTGACCAATCCCGCACGGCTCGTAATTCGACGGCATCAAGAAAATGTCACTCGACGCGTAAATTCTCTGCGCCAATTCGTTCGAGAAGTAAATGTTCGCCGAAACTTTTTGCGGATAACGCCACGCCAGACCTTTGAACCAGTCTTCGTAAACTTTGTCGCCCGTGCCCAAAAGGACGAATTGGAAATCTTCGTGTTGCAGAAGTTCATCCATCATGCGCACAACCAGATCGAGACCTTTGGCGGCGACCAGGCGCGTGACCATTGACACAATCGGGATTTTGCGACCTTGCGGCAAGCCCAAAAGTTCCTGCAGCTTGATTTTGTTCTCGCACTTTTTGTCGAACGCCTGGAACGCGTCGGAGTTGTCGTAGTTCACGAAAAGATTCTTGTCCGTCGCAGGGTCGAACACGTTGTAGTCAATGCCGTTGACGATGCCGTACAAATCATCCTTGCGGCTCCGAAGCAGTCCGTCGAGGTGTTCGCCGAAGTATTCGTATTGAATCTCCTGCGCGTAGGTTTTGCTCACCGTCGAGACATAATCGGCGTAGATGATGCCGCCTTTCATGAAGTTCACCGCGTCGTAGAACTCCAAATCGCCGTTGTTGAAATATTTCCAGTCGAGTCCCAATACGTCGCTCATGACATCTTTCGTGAAGACGCCCTGATATTTCAAGTTGTGAATCGTGTAAATCGTCTTGATTGCCTCGTAGCGTTCGTCGCCTTGGTGTTCGAGTTTGAGCAGGACGGGAACCAGACCCGCGTGCCAATCGTTGGCATTGATGACGTCGGGGAAAAAGTCTATCGCGGGCAGGCAGTTGAGCACCGCTCGGCTGAAGAACGAATACCGTTCCGCGTCGTCGTCGTAGCCGTAAATCCCGTCGCGGTAGAAATATTCCTCGTTGTCGACGAAGTAATAAATCACGCCGTCGAGTTCGTATTTGTCGATGCCGACATACTTCGTGCGCCACGATACGGGTATCGTACCGTCGTAAACGTGTTCCATTGCGTCGCGGTATTTCTCGCCAATCTTGCTGAACTTCGGCAGGATAACGCGCACGTCAACGCCTTGCTCTTTGAGAGCCTTCGGGAGTGAACCCGCCACATCGGCCAGACCGCCGGTTTTGACAAACGGAACTGCTTCCGACGCCACGTAAAGAACTTTCATATCAAGAACTCCCTCCTGTTTATACGTTTATTTTTGAGACTTGATTGTCGAATTATTCCGCCTTGTGCTTGAGATAAATCGTCGCAAGCGGCGGGATTGTCAGACGAATCGATTGACTGTTGTTGTGCCACGGAACATCTTCGGTCGGCAAGTCGCCCGCGTTTTTGACGCCGCTGCCGCCGAATTCTTCCGCATCCGAATTGAAAACTTCGACATACGCG
>JAFVBP010000149.1 GCA_017479925.1 Selenomonadaceae bacterium
CCGACGACTTTCCGACAACGTGATTCGCAGTTTGACGTTGCGCCCCGAAAATTTGTCCGCGATAAATCAGATGATTTCCGTTTCGGGCGTGCAGATGTCAACCGAGCAAACTTTGGGCACGTTCCTGTTTTCGTGGGAGTACGGCGGTATCGGCGGCGCGATTAAAAAGGACGCACGAATCAACCTGGACATCGCCCAAACCCGCAGCGACGAGGCGGAAGTTATCGCGCACAACATTGACACCGCCCGAATCGCGGTCGAAGGCATCAACGACAAAGCCGAATCCGTCCTGAAGTTGTTGACGCAGATGAACGCTTTGTTGCTCAAAAGCATTCAGCACACGAGCACCCTTGTCGACCGCAACGGTTTCGACGTGGAACGCTACAGCGACGCGGACATTGATGACGTCATGAACTGTTGCAATTTCGCGGTGGCAGTCAGCGACGTTTTGAAGGCACCGCTGTTCGACGCGAACGGCAAACTCAGCCGACAGGTCGACGAAACTTTGAGCACGGGCAATGAGCAAGTCAAAAAAATTCAAGCCGCCGCACGTTGAGGAGGTTTTCTTATGTACAAACTGAAAGTTGACTGCGACAAGTGCAACGCTTGCGGCATGTGCGCGCTTGAGTGCAACGTTCTGCAGGAAGACGCAACCGGCAAGGTCGAAGTCGTCGGCGAAGGCATTGTTTCCGATTCGGACATCGCCAAAGTCCGCAACATCGTCGAGCTTTGTCCCGAAAACGCGTTGACTTTGACTGAAGAATTCGTCGACATGAGCGCGAAGTTATCGCAAGTCAAGTCGAAGATGAAAACGCCGCTTAAGTTTACGCCGCCTTCAACGAGCGAATACGAATTCAGCATGGACGACCGCGACAAGTATGCCGCCGAGATAACAGGTTCCTTGCACGTGTCGGGCGAATACGAGTACGACTACAAGTCGTCAAGTTCCGCCGAATCTGCGGGCAGGTCGGCTTTTCGTGACGAAATTTATTCGCAGGCGGAGGCTTTGGCTCAACAAGTCATCGTCATGTATCAGCAGCGCAAGATGAATCGCGTCGCACGCTTTGCCGAAACTTCGGGCAATTACAAGTACGGCGTGCATCAGCAGTTGATTAAAAATCTGCGCGCCTTCGTCAACGAACTGGAAACTTGCGCGGGCAAAAAACTTTCGTTGCCGTCGGATTTCTTCACGTTCCGCACGCGTGACACCGAATATATCAACGACCGCCAAGAAAAATCCAACGACTGGTTGGCGGGCAGAATCAAGGAACATCTCAAGCCGGCAAGCGAATTTTATTCCTGCGTCAAGACCGAAAAAGATTACGAATATGTCACGGTCAGTCATTGGTTCGGAGACGATACACGCGAAAAAAAATATACCTACGCTTATTATTTGTCGGACGGCGTTGGACGATTTTATCGTGACGTGGCGCGGGCGACGTGGAAAGCCGGCAAGTACACCAAACAATTTTGCGAACGAGAACTCGATGCGTTTCACAAGGCGATTGAGCAGGAGTGGCTCGGCAAGATCGATTACCTTCTGCGGCAGGTCGGCGACAGCGGCGTAAAAAAAAAATTGGAACGGCGAATATCGACTGTAACCGAACGCGAAATTTCGTCCGAAGAAAATTCTTTTCGGGTTTTGACGCCCGCGCAGGCAAAGCAACGTTACGACGATGCCGAAAATTATTTTTACGGCTGGTCGGGTCGTGCGAAAGATCAAAGTCACGCCGTGAAACTTTATCGCGACGCCGCTGTCAACGGAAATGTCTTGGCGCAATATCGTTTGGCTTGCTGTTACGAAAACGGCGACGGCGTGCAGATGAATTTGAACGAGGCGCGCAAGTGGTACGCCTCGGCTGCCGCGAACGGTCATTCGGGTTCCGAATTCAAGCTTGCAAAACTTGGCGGCACTTCCGACGCGAACGCGCAGGAACTGTATCAACGCGGCAACGAATATTTTTACGGTTGGAACGGTCGTGCCGTCGACAAAGAAATTGCCCGTCAACTGTACGTCAAAGCGGCGAATGCGGGTCATGTAGGCGCACACAATCAACTTGCAAAACATTTCGACTGACGTTCAAGCAAAAAATTTTTTGGCAGTTCACGCGGACTGCTTTTTTGTTGCCGTCGAAGAGGTTTTACAAGCGGGCGATTCTCTGATATAATTCGCGCCTAAAACGAATTCGCAAAGGAGAGCCATCATGGATAAACAAGAAGCGTTGAAAGCGGCAATGAAGAGCATCGAAAAGCAGTTCGGCAAGGGCGCGATAATGCGGCTCGGCGACGACACGACGCGCATGGACGTCAAAGCCGTGTCGACGGGCATTCTGCCGCTTGACGTTGCGCTCGGTATCGGCGGCTTGCCTCGCGGACGAATCATCGAAATTTACGGTCCCGAAGCCGGCGGCAAAACGACGGTAAGTCTGCACATGATCGCCTCCGTTCAGCAACACGGCGGCACTGCGGCTTTCATTGACGCCGAACACGCGCTTGACCCCGTTTATGCCAAACGTCTCGGCGTCGACGTGGACAATCTGCTTTTGGCGCAACCCGACACGGGCGAACAGGGCGTTGACATTGCCGAAGCGTTGATTCGCTCCGCCGCCATTGACATTGTGGTTATCGACTCGGTTGCCGCGCTCGTCCCGAAATCCGAAATCGAAGGCGAAATGGGCGATGCCAACGTCGGCTTGCACGCACGCATGATGAGCAAGGCAATGCGCAAACTCGCGGGTGTCATCAGCAAGACCGACACAATTGCCGTGTTTATCAACCAAATTCGCGAAAAAGTCGGCATCATGTTCGGCAACCCCGAAACGACGACGGGCGGTCGTGCGCTGAAATTTTACGCCTCGGTGCGTTTGGAAGTTCGCAAAGGTGAGCCGCTCAAACTCGGCACGGAAGTTGTCGGCAATCGCGTCAAAATTAAGGTCGCCAAAAACAAAGTTGCCCCGCCGTTCCGCACGGCTGAATTCGATCTGATTTACGGCGAAGGTTTTTCGCGTTTCGGCTCAATCGTCGACATGGGCGTCGCTTTCGACATCGTCACCCGTTCGGGCGCACATTTTTCGTACAACGACATCAAATTCGGTCAAGGTCGCGAAAACGCAAAAAAATTTCTGCAGGAACATCTCGACATTGCCGACGAAATCGAAGGCAAACTTCGCGAAGCGGTCATGAAGTCCACCGCGCCAATCGCGGCGGAAGACGAAACTTTCGACGACGAAGAAACTTTCGACGGCGATGAAGATTAAAAAATCCGCGCTCATGAAGGCGGCAGACTTGCTTGCTTACCGCGAACACAGCGAGGCGGAATTGCGGCGAAAACTTTTGGCGCGACGTTACGAAACCGCCGAAATTGACGAGACGATTGACAAGCTCAAGCGTCACAATTACCTTGACGACGCGGAAATTTGTCGGCAACAGTTCGCCGATTTTTGGGCAGACGGCAGGTTGAGCGTGCGTCAAATCGTCGCCAAACTGATTCAACGCGGCTTCGACAAAGATTTTATCGACGGGCTTATTCCCGCCGACCGCGACGAACACGAATTGCAAGCGGCGACTTTGGCGTTGACGAAAAAATTCGCGTCAACTGTCGGCAAAGATTTTAACGCGACATCTGAAAAGGCTGATGATTCACGGTCGTCGAGCACTCAAACAAATTGGATGCAACGTCACGTTGCTTTTCGTGCGAAGGCGTGGCAATTTCTGTCGGGACGCGGTTTCGACGGCGACATCATTTCGACCGCAATCGAAAAATTTTCGCAGGGAGGCTGAAACTTTTGGGCAACTATCGCGAAGAATGGTTCAAATACAATCCGTCAGATCACGGCTGGTATACCTGCGCGCAGTGCGGCGGGAAATTTCGCAAGGCGGACATGGACGTTGACCACATCATCCCGCAAAAGTACGGCGGCCCCGACGCGCTGTTTAACCTGCAGGGTTTGTGCAAACATTGCAACCGCTCCAAACAGGCCGACGTGAGCGACACAATTCCCGACCTGGCGACGAACAACGCCAGACGCGTCGTTAAATCCGTCAGATACGGCGCGAATCTTTTCGTTCAAGCCGTCGTCAAAAACGTCAAACCTGCGGCGAAGTCGTCAACCAAACCCGCGGCGAAATCGTCAACCAAACCTGCGGCGAAGTCGTCAACCAAACCTGCGGCGAAGTCGTCAACCAAAACTGCGGCGAAATCGTCAACCAAAACTGCGGCGAAATCGTCAACCAAACACAAATAAAAAAGTCCCCGCCAGTCAATCGACCGACGGGGATTTTTTTTGTGCGTTCAATTCACCTTGCCCAAAAGCGGCGACATGTCCAAATCCAAAAGCAATTCGTTAATCTGCGCGACGCCGCAACGATTTTCCAGCCCGAAAAGAATTACGCTGTCCCAACGGTCGCGCACGTACAAAGCTCCGTGCCCCGCGTAATGCAAAAGCCGATTCGCATCTTTGGGCAACAAATTCATTGCCACTGCAATCGACAAAACATTTTCCCGCGAAGTTTTCTTGCGCCCCGCAAGTACATGATACGCGTAATCGCCGAGCATGGAATCTTTCACGACCTGCGCCCGCGACAAATTTTTTTCGTCGAGCAGGTGATTGAAATACTCCGCAAGCGTGAAGAGTTGAAAACTTTGCGCGTTCGACGACAAGAATTCTTTCACGTCGTCGGCGTCCTGCAACTCGTTTTCAAGCTGAACGGTGTCTTTTTGCGCCATTGCGTTTACC
>JAFVBP010000150.1 GCA_017479925.1 Selenomonadaceae bacterium
AGCAAAATCCGCGCAAAGCTTTTGAGCTGTTCAAAAAAGCGGTCGAACTCGAAGACCGAAATACCGCCGCCGTGGTAAATTTGGCTTGGTGCTATCGTGACGGCGACGGAATCGAAAAAAATTCGTCCAAAGCTTTTGAGCTGTTCAAACAAGCGGCGGAAGCAGGCGACGTTGACGCAATGGAAACGATGTTTATCATGCTTTCCGACGGCGAAGGTACGCGCAAAGACGAATACGAAGCTTTTCGTTGGCTGAAAAAATCCGTCGACGCAGGCAACGAAAATGTCTCAGCAATTAAAATTCTTGCCATCGCTTATCGTTGCGGCATTGGCACTGAAGAAAATCCTGCACTTGCGTTCAAGTACTTCAAACAAGCCGCAGAAGCGGGCAACGTTGACGCAATGGCGGACACAGCCAACATGTTCATCAACGGCGAAGGTACACGCAAAGACAAATACGAAGCTTTTCGTTGGTTGAAAAAATCCGTCGACGCGGGCAACAAAAATGTCTCGGCAATCAGAAATCTTGCCATTTGTTATCGTTGCGGCACAGGCACTCCCAAAGATCCCAGCAAGGCGGTACTTTTGTTCTATCAAGCGGCGGACGCAGGCGACATTAAAGCGATAATTGCAATGGGCGAGCTGTTCCGTAACGGTGAAGGCGTCGACAAAAATTTCAAAGAAGCGTTGCGTTATTTCCAACGGGCAGCGAACGAAGGAAACGCCGAAGCAATGAACTACGTCGCTTTGATTTACGACCAAGGCGGATACGGCGTTGAGCAAGACCAACAAAAAGCTTTTGAGTGGTACAAAAAATCCGCTGAGGCGGGCAATCCCAACGGCATGTCAAATTTGAGTCTCTGCTATCTTTGGGGCAAAGGCGGCCACAAAAAGCTGAGCTTGGCGGAACATTGGATGAAAAAAGCCGCCGAAGCAGGTGCTTACTACGGCATGTTGCAATACGCGAATTGGCTTGCCTCTGAAAATAAGAGACACAGCAAACTTGCCGCAATGTACGAACAAGTGGCAAATGCGGGCTACGGCGAAGCGGCTTACAAACTTGCCATGATGTACCTGAACGGCTGGGGCGTCCAACAAAGCGACAGGAATTACGAATACTGGCTGCACAAATCGCAAGAACTTGGCTACGAGCCGGAATAAAAATAATTTTTGTCGCTTGCCGGGCGACAAGTCTCCTCAAAAGTTTGATATATTACTAAAAAATTTTGAGGAGGCTCACCACATGAAAAAAACTCTTTGTCTTGTCGGAGGAATTGTCGCCGCGCTTGCCGTCGTCTTCGCCTTTTCGCACGAACACAAAAGCGAAGCGGCAGGCACGGGAACTTACCAATGCGCTCGTTGCGGCTTGATTATGCGCGTGACAACGCCGAATTCGCGGCTGCCGGAGCGCGATTACTACAACGACGGGCATTATCACGACTGGCGATATATCGGCGGTCTGAGCGGGACAATTCATCCGATTCGTTGATCTGTAAGCGAAAAATTTCACTGCGCCGCCAAAGTGCGGCTTTTTTTTCACGGAGGCGAAATTCATTGACCGACCTGAAAATTATCGAAAGTCTTGTTCGCTCGTACATTGAGAAAAATCTTCACGAAGAATCCGAACCGCAGAAAGTCACCATGCAAGGCGCGTTCACTGATGTTGAGATTGACCGCGTCGACTTCCTGAAACTTTACGCGCAGGCGAAAACCGGCGGCGAAACTTTTTCCGAAATGCTCATGCGACTCGTCAAGGAAAGCGGCGAAAAGAATTCGACGATTTACAACCGTGCCAACATCGACCGCCGTCACTTTTCCAAAATCGCGACTCACGAAGATTATCAGCCAAGCAAGCAAACGGTTCTCGCCTTCGCCATTGCGCTCAAACTTGACTTTGAACGCACGAAAGATTTGCTGGCGGTCGCGGGCTTCTCGTTGACAAAGTCAAACATCGCCGACTTGATTGTCAGCTTCTTCATCGAGTACAAAATTTTCGACGTGGACTTGGTCAACAGAATTTTGCACAAGTACGACCAACCTTTACTCGGCGGCTGATTTGTCACTTGCCGGGCGACCTTCGACACGAAAATCGGCGTATATTATCATCCAAAAGGAGGCAACCATCATGACAGAAATAGTTTTTATCCTCGACCGCTCCGGCTCAATGGCGGGTTTGGAGTCCGACACAATCGGCGGCTTCAACTCCATGATTCAAAAGCAACAGAAAGAGCTTGAGGGCAACGCGCTGGTCTCGACGATTCTTTTCGACCACGAATCGATTGTTCTGCACGACCGCGTTCCGATTGCCGAAGTCAAGCCGCTGACCGAAAAAGACTACGAAGTTCGCGGGACGACGGCACTTCTCGACGCGATTGGTGACGCCGTCAAACACATCAAAAACGTTCACAAGTACGCACGCGAAGAAGACCGTCCCGAAAAAACTTTGTTCGTCATCACCACCGACGGCATGGAAAACGCAAGCGAACATTTCTCTTACCGCGACATCAAGGAACTTATCGGCAAGCAAAAAGAGAGCGGCTGGGAATTCATCTTCCTCGGCGCGAACATCGACGCGATTGAAGTGGCGGGACATCTTGGCATTGACGCCCGTCGTGCCGTCAACTATCACGCCGACAGTCGCGGAACCTGTGAGCTGTTCAGTGCGGTAGGCAACTTCGCTAGTGCCTTCGCCGCCGCGCCCATGCAAAATTTCTTTGACGACGGCTCGTGGCGCAAGTCAATCGACGAAGACTTCAAAAACCGCAAGTAAGTTTCCGCGTTACCAGCAAAAAAATTTCCCGTCGACAACTCGGCGGGATTTTTTTATGCGGCAGATTGTTCAGGCGCAGCAATGAAATATCAGACGGTCCAAAGCCTCAATGCCGTGTTGACAGATGTCGTTGTACCGGCGCACGTGAAAAGCTTAGTGTTTGGCGGTGCCTTGAATTTCGGTCTTCACCCGCCGCGGTCAAAGATTGAACGCCGAATCTTTCATCGCCTCAAGCGCGAACACAACGAGGTAGTTGCAAGGAGTCGGTCGTTGGTCGAACTTTTTTCTTGGCTTTCGACTAAGGTCACTTCTTCCGGCAAGAAATCTTGAATAATGGCGTATTCAATTTTGACGTTTGGGTTAAGTTCAGCGTCCAAACAAAGATGATAGTTGAGGGTCTCGTCAATTATCGCGATAAGTTTTTCGTCGGAGAACAGCCGCTCGTTGATTTTGCGACAAAGCCGTTGCGAAAGTTCACGGACAAACGTCAAGCCGCGATTAAAAAGTTTCTTCATGTCAATTCCTCCGCAGAGACAGGCGACGGTTATTTTATTACTTGACTTCGTTGTTGCGCGGTTACGCCTTGTCAAGTCGAAAAGATTTTAGCGTTTTTCAAATAAGCAATGTCGCGCATGAGGCGACATTTTTGACTTTTGAGCGCGGGAAAACCGGCTGTCGACGTGTGGGCGACAACCTGCTTATGCATTGGCGACGGCGAAATTGCTTTGCAGTTCAGCAACCGTTGCCGAAAATTAAAATTGCATTGGCACGCGCTAAATGCTACAATGCCCGAAGCGTTGAGAGTTCGGAAAAATCCACTGCGAAGGAGGAGATTTTATTTGAGGAGTGACCGCAGCGAAAACAAGCTAAAAATTATTCCTCTCGGCGGTCTGGGCGAAATCGGCAAGAACATGACAATTATCCGCTACGGCGACGAAATGATTATGATTGACGCGGGACTCATGTTCCCCGAAAACGACATGCTCGGAATCGACCTGGTTATCCCCGATATTTCTTACGTGCTCGAAAACAGAAACTGCCTCAGGGCGATAATCCTTACGCACGGCCACGAAGACCACATCGGCGCGTTGCCGTACATATTGAAAAAACTTTCCGTGCCCGTCTACGGCACACGCTTGACGCTCGGTATCTTAACAGGTCGGCTCAAAGAAGACGGCGTCGAGTGCAAAAATCTGCGTTCGGTCTCAAGCGGCGAAATCGTAATGATCGGTTGTTTCAGCGTCGGTTTTATTCGCGTGAACCACTCGATACCCGATTCGGTCGGGCTGTCGATAAAAACACCCGTCGGCATGATTGTTCACACGGGCGACTTCAAACTCGACTACACGCCAATCGACGGCAAAATGACGGACTTTCGCAGATTTGCCGACTTGGGTCAACGCGGCGTCCTTTTGTTGATGGCGGACTCGACCAATTCCGAAAAAGAAGGTCACACGCCGTCGGAAAAAACCGTCGGCACGGCATTTAACCGCGTGTTTCAAAATGCGCCCGGGCGAATTGTCGTCGCGACATTTTCGTCGAACGTACACCGAATTCAGCAGGCGATTGACACGGCAATTCGTTACCGTCGACGCGTCGCTATTTTGGGACGCTCCATGGTCAACGTCGTCAACATTTCGCTGGAATTGGGCTACATTCACGCGCCCGAAGGCACAATCATCGACATCGAAGAAATTCGCAATTATCCCGCCAACAAAATCGTCATCATCACCACGGGCAGCCAGGGCGAACCGATGAGCGCGCTGACCCGCATGGCAATGAGCGATCACAGGCAAGTTGACATTATCCCCGGCGACACAGTGATTATTTCCGCGACGCCGATTCCCGGCAACGAAAAACTCGTAGCAAAAACCGTCGACAATCTTTTGCGACTCGGTGCAAATGTCGTTCACCGCCGCGAAGAAGGCATTCACGTTTCGGGTCACGCAGCCCGCGACGAATTGCGCTTGATTCACAACCTGATTAAGCCGAAATTTTTTATGCCCGTGCACGGCGAACTTCATCACCTGTTCGCGCACGCCAAACTTGCCGAAGAACTCGGCATGAATCGCGAAAATATTTTGGTCGGCGAAAACGGCTCTGTATTTGAATTCACCCGCGACAGTGCGAAATTGACGGGCAAAATCAACGCGGGCGTCATTATGGTTGACGGTCTCGGCGTCGGCGACGTCGGCAACATTGTCCTGCGCGACCGTCGTCAACTTTCGCAAGATGGGATTATGATTGTCGTCGTGCCGCTCAATCGCATGTCGGGCAGAATTGCATCAAACCCCGACATTGTGTCACGCGGCTTTGTCTATGTGCGCGAATCCGAACGGCTCATGGACGATGCGCGTGCCCGCGTCCTGCAAACTCTCAGACGTTGTAAAGAAGATCAAATTTCCGATTGGATGACGATTAAAACAAGTATCCGCGACTCTCTGGCGCAATTCCTGTTCGAGCAGACGCGCCGTCGCCCGATGATTTTGCCGATTATCGTCGAGGTGTGACCGTCGACGAAATTTTAAAGCCGTTCGTTTCTGCGAGCGGCTTTTTTCGTTGCAACAATCGAAATTCGGCCGTCATGGATGACGGCCGCGCCCGACGTACGACGCGTGACGCGGAGTCCGTCGGGCTGTTTTCTTTTGGTTACTTTTCTTTTGCGCCAAAAGAAAAGTAA
>JAFVBP010000151.1 GCA_017479925.1 Selenomonadaceae bacterium
GGTTGTCGAAAGCCGAGAGTCATTTGCGCCGCATGATACATCCTGTATCATACGCGGCGGCGGCCGTCATCCATGACGGCCGAAATTAACGTTGCGGTCGGTAACTGTCATCCGTGACGGCCGGAATTCCCGTTGCGGTCGGTGCCGTGTTCATTACGCATTACGCATTATGCATTACGCATTACTTTTCACGCGTCTTTGACGAAGTCGGGGAATGTGCGATCCAAGAAATTGTCGCAGTCGTGGAAGTTCGGGTAACGCGCCTCAAGTTCGCGGAACTCCATGTCGTGTCTCGGCAAGCGTTGATGTAAGCATTCGTGGTACAGCAGGAATTTCACGACGTCACGCGGCACGCTCGCCGAATCGAGAATTTTGTTGACCATGATGAAATCTTTAGCCCGCGTCTCACGCCGATTGTACGTCGCGAAGTAACTGCGATAATCCCTGTCCGTCCAGTAAATCGACGGCTTGACGAAATTGTTGCCGAGATTGTTCGACTGTTCGCTGATGACTTCGTCCAAAAGTTTCTCAAGCGGTTCGGCGAAAGGCTCCGTCGACAGGTGATAGAATTCCTTTTCGGCCTCCTGAATCACCGTGCCGAGTGGCGCGACGCCGTCGGGATAATTCTCGAAATGGTCAATGCGATCTTTGTAATAATCGTAGCCGCCGTAAAGATTGTCAATCATTTCGCGGTGTGCGTCGTAAATCTCTTTGACTTTGGTACGCTTGTCACGAACGCCGATGTTTTCGTCCAGAAATTTCTGCGCCAACTTGTACGGGTCAATCTTGTCGCGCTCGTCGAAGGTTTGAATTTCGGGGAACTTGTTTTCGTTCTTGAAGTAAGCAACGATGTCGCGCAGGTCGTCTTCCAGCGGCATGACGCCCAAGTTGCTGAAGTACGCAATCAACAGTTGCCGTGCGTCGAAATTCGTCGTGTTGATGTTCGAGTAAATATATTGCACGTCCTCGAAAAGTTTTCTGTAACCGTCGAGTTGGTTGTCGAAAATCAGAATTTGTTCGTCGTTGCCGTATTCGTCGGTGATGTTGAACCAGCCGCTCGGCAAAACGGTATCGGTTTTGATAACCTGCGCGCCTTTGTACGTAATTCCGCGCATGACTGCACGAATCAAATCCCAAGGATAAAGCACGTATTCGACAGGCTCGTAAGTGGTTTTTTCGTCGGTGTCAAGCGTCGCGTCGCTTATGTCGAACAGCAGTTTCGGATTGAACCAGCGGGTAATGTCCGACCATTTGTCGCAAAAGTCGACGATGTTGACGGTTGCCGTGCCGCCCGCGTCGATGCCTCTCATGCCGCGCCCGACCATTTGCATTAAAAGCACGTCGCTTGATGTCGGGCGTGTCAAAAAGACCGTTTGTATATCGGGGATGTCGCTGCCTTCGGTCAACATGTTTATATTAATTAGCACGTCGATATGTTCGGGGTGATTGTTGTCGCGGAAACGTTCAATCGTGGCGGCGTTGTCCTTGTTGTGCGTGTAGACGAAACCGCTTTTGATTCCGCGTGCTTTAAAGGCGTCGTCGAGAGCCATGCAGTGAATGCCGTTGAGCGCGAAAATAATCGTTTTGCCGTAAAATTTGGCGTTGTTGACGTATTCGTCGACGATAATGTCGTTGCGGACGTTCGTGCGGGCGATTTTGTCAACGAGGCTTTCGGGCAGTTCGTGCATACGTTGAATGTGCGCGATTTCCTTGTCGTCGATAATCGTTTCGATGTCGACGTTGGTCTCAATCGTTTTCGGGACGGGCTTCGCCAACGTGCCGGAACTTATCAGCTGATTCATCGTCAGCTCAAAGATCGGTCGGTCGCTCTCGTACAGTTTCCACAGCGTTTTGGTTTCCTTTTCGGTGCCGCGAATCGGTGTCGCCGTCAAGCCCAAAAGTTTCGCGTCGGGGTGGAACTTGCGAATCGTGTTGATAATTTCGCGGTAACTCGGCGCAACGGTGTGGTGAGCTTCGTCGACGACGATTATAACTTTGTCCTGCAGGACGGAGCGCAGGCGACGTTTGTTGTAGTAGAGGCTCGGCACCATTGACACGACGAGGTTGTCTTTGCGGCTTATCAGCGACGAATGGCAGTGGTCGCTCGACACGCAAATCATGTTGAATTTTTTCGGCGGCGTAAAGTCGGAATTCTTTTTGACCAACGGCGCGAATTTGTAAAAGACGGTTGCCGCCTGTTCAATCAGCATGGAGCGATGCGCCAGCCAAATTATTTGGTAACCGCGAGCCGTCATTTCTGTCAGCAGGAAGTAAACCGCCGTCAACGTTTTGCCGCTGCCCGTGGGCATTTGCAAAATTCCTGCGCGTTGATTTTCGTCGACGAAGTGTTTCCGCAGTTCAAGCACGGCGCGTTCCTGGTACGGTCGGAGCGAAACTTTGTCCGCGTCGCCGAGACTTTTTTGCAGGTCGATTGTCACGGGTTTCGGAAAACGCGTCTTGAACTTGAAATCGCCTTCCGTGCCGACGGAAGAAATTTCCGCGTGAATTGCGTTGATAATCGCCGTCGACAACGGAGCTTTTTTGAGCGTCGACATCATCTTTTCGGGTTCGCCGACGTGGAAGTCGCCGTAATTCATTTCTTCAAGCGTGCGCACGACGGAAGTAAGTCGCCCGATTTCGCACAGGAAATTGTCTTCGATTTCGTCGCGGTAGTACTTGACGAAATAATCGGTCGGGTGCGGCATGTACGGCGTGAGCATGTCGACATCGTCGCTGTCAAATGGCGGACGCTTCGGCAGATTGTTCGCGGGCGGCATTGTCGACGTTTTGTCGCTGTAGAGAATCGCTTTGAGCAGCTTGACGGGAAACTTGCTCCAGTTGAAAGTTTTTTTGCGTGCCATGATTGTGACCTCCGAAAGTTTTTGTTTACGTCGCCGATGATAGCAAAAAAAATCAGGAAGTGTTGGACAACTTGTCCCAGCTCTTCCAGATTTCGTTGAGACCGTAAGCTTTTGTGACTTCGTAAAAATCTTGAATTGATTCGCCGCATTTGAGCGTATCGACAACGATTGCGTCAAGCCGATAAACTTCCGGGCTTAAAATGTGTCCGCACAATTTGAACAGCTCGCAAGTTTTTTCAAGTGACAGCCGTGCCCCGACGCAAAATCGGGCGACGACTTCAGGTTTAATCGGTCGGCTGCCGTTGAGATATTTTCGCATGGCGGCTTCGCTTATGTAACAGCAACTTTCCAACGTGGCGTAATTTTTTTTGAACGTCGTCGCCATAATTTCGACGAATTTACCGCGCAGTTCAAGTTGCAATTCGGTATCGGTCGGCGGCAAATTTCGGGCGGACATTAATCGGAAACTTTGCGCGGGCACTTCGACGGTCGGCACTTCCGCTTGAAATTGATGCGTGCGAATGAATTCTTTCGTGATATGTTCAAACAAACTCGGTCACCTCAAAATTTCGCGGCACTTTTGAAAAGTGCCCAAACAACTGACGCGACGTATCGTTACCACCGTTCAAATGTTATCGCCGCGAACTAAAATTTTTTCACCGCAAAATTTCGCGCAGGCTGAACAGGTACGCTTCGGCAAGCAAGCGTAAATTCGCATTTGACTTCAGCCGTTTGTGGAACGTCACGCCCGTTTCAATCAGCGAAAAAATCTTCGGCTCGGAAATTTTCAGTTGACCGACGCGCTCCGACAAGTCGGGATTGAGCGGCTTTGACAGCTCGGACAAGCACGCGTCACGCAAAATTTTCTGCACGTAAGTCAAAAAGTCCGCGAAATTTTCACGCGTCCACTTGTCGACACGTGCGCCGAATTTGAAAATGTCTTCGCTTGTGAACTGTTCGCGGGAAATTTTTTCCAGCATCGACAAGGCGTCTTCGCGCAGTTTGATGCCGTCCGAATCTTTGAGCTTGAGTGCCCGCCCGAAACTGCCGTTCGCGATTATCGACAGGTTTTGAGCCGTCGCCTCGTCCGTGTCGCGTCGAATCAGTTCGTCGCGAATTTCGTCCGCCGACAGTTTGCCGAAATTAACCGTCGTGCACCGCGACCGAATCGTCGTGAGCAGGCTTGAACGGCTTGCGGTCAACAGTATGAAAATCGTCGGGCTTGACGGTTCTTCAAGCGTTTTGAGCATGGAATTTGCCGCCGCGACGTTCAAAAATTCCGCGCCGTCGATAATCACGACACGCCGCTCCGAATTCAGCGGGCTTAACGAAACTTGATTTTGCAGTTCGCGAATCTGCCCGATTTTGATGTTGCGCGCAGTCTTGGTGTCTTCGGTTTCGACGACGGAAAAATCGGGATGACTGCCCGCCGCAATCAAATGACAACTTTCGCACGTGCCGCAGGGTTCGCCGTCAACGGGCTTTTCACACAGCAGAGCCGCCGCGCAAATTTGAGCCGCGAGACGTTTGCCGATGCCTTCGACGCCCGAAAAAATTACGGCGTGCGGAAAAGTTCCCGCGACGATATTTTGACGAAGTTGTTTGACCGTCGAAGTGTGCCCGAACAAATTCGCCCAACTAAACTTGAACGTTTCCATCACATATACAGGTCGACAAGCATGCCGCGAATTGCGTCATGTGCCGCGATAACGTCGAGTTGCGCCGATTGACCGAGTCGAATTTTTTCCGCCATGTCTTCGAGTTTGCGGTCGATTTTGCGCACGGTGGTGTAGACGCGTTGTCTGCCCATTCTGTCCCAGCCGGCGGAGGTGTGCACTTCGTACATGTTGCTCACCGCCGCGCCGACGAATTCTTTAATCAGCGAACGATACGCTTTGAGTTCGTCGTAAGTTGGCGTTTTGCCGAGTCGGGCTGCCTGCTCGTCGATTTTTTTGAGCATGGCCTCCATCTCTTCGTGCGAAACGCCTTCGGATTGTTGCTCCAAAAGTTCGGTCTCGAAAGTCAATTCTTTGTCGTGCGGATGATCGCTTGTGCCGCGCAGAAGTTCAAACGGCGACGCGGGCATTGCCGAACTGTTGATTTTGACTGCCATTGTCTTCACCTCAAAAAATTTACTGAACGAAACGTTCGCTGCCGTAAAAGTTATCTTTCAAAAAACTCGTCGACCTTGGCGGATTTTGCGTAATCGATAAACCAGTTGCCGCCGATATTGACCATGGTTACTTGCCCGTTGAATTTTTGGACTTTGACCTTGTTGCCTTGAACTTTGTCGCGGGCGGTCAATTCGTAGTTGAAGGTAACGGAATTGTCGGAGGCACTGACCGTAGACAATTTGCTGACTTCGCTGCTGAGCGTGTTTGAGTAGCCCGCCGAATAACTGTTGAAATCCCCGACGCGCTCTTTCTGTTCGGGCATCAAGGTCGCGTAAGCTTGAACATAATTTTTTTCGGTTATCGCACGGTGATAATCGATGAAAGCTTGTTGTGCCTTGTCTTCGGGCGAAATTACGGGCGCGGGCAAAGGAATTTCTTCGCCGTGGTTCCAGTTGCTGTAGTCGACATTGCCGCTTTTGAACGTGTGCTTGAACTTGCCGTGATGTTTGCCGTGCTCGAAAGTGCCTTCGTCGACTTGAATTACTTGCCCGTTTTTGGACCAGGTGAGCCTGCCGTTACCTTGCGCGTAAAGATTATTGCCGTCGCGCACGGTTCCGCCGTCCCAACGAACGCTTTCGCCGTCCTGCGGTTCGGGATTCCAAACGTAAGCACCTTGAGCCGTGTCTTTAATCCAGTGTCGGTCGTCGGAGAGCAATTCTTCGGTAACCGCCGCACCGCCGACCATGGCCACGCCGGCTCCCGCAAGTCTGTTCGGCTTCGTCGGAGTTCGTGCGGGCGTCGTCGGGTTCGTCGTGCGATTGTTTGTCGGCTGATTGTTGCCGGTCACCGTGTCGTAAGCCACTTCGACGGCTCGCTCGCCAAGTTCTTCTTTGACGACTTTGGGCGTCTTGCTTACGGTTTTGCCGATACTTTTGCCAACGTTTTTGAGAGCGTTTTTGACCGCACTGCAACCGCCAAGCGTCGCCGCAAAAATAATCAGCATGATACAAGAAATAATTTTCGTGACGCGCATATTTGTTACCTCCCCGCAAAAAATTTTCTGCGGGGCATTTTATATTATCGCGCCGAACTTGTCCACAAAACGAGAAAGGACTGCCGCGGAAATCCTCGGCAATCCTTCCTGAAAAAGGGATCCAAAATGTCGGTTCCTCCGAATGTCTAAACCTGCGTACTCGCAGGTGGGTTCCCTAAGCTCGGTGTCTGTTACTTGTCGCAACGGGCAATTCTCCATCTTCCGAATCAAAATCGGGTTCCCTGAAATTAATGTAGGTTAGACATTATTTGAGTCCTCGAACACTCCAGAGTTGTCCTCCTTCGCGCATGATAATAGCACGAAAAATTTTTCGTTACAAGTCTTGACACGGCAGTTGACGAAAATTTTTATGCACATTTGCCGGAAGGTTGTCGACCCGGTAAAATCCGGAAAACTTTTCGCAAGGAGTTCGACGCATGGACAAACTTACACCCGCTCAACGGCGAAAAAACATGCAACACGTTCGCAACAAAGATTCGCAGATTGAGCTGAAATTGCGACGCGCACTGTGGCACGCGGGCTTCCGGTACCGTAAAAATGTTCGCGAAGTTTTCGGTTGCCCCGACATCGTTTTTCTGCGGCTGAAAATTGCCGTCTTCTGCGACTCGGAATTTTGGCACGGCTTCGATTGGGAAAATCGCAAGTACGACTTCAAGAGCCGCCGCGATTTTTGGATTCCGAAGATTGAACGCAACATGGCTCGCGACCGCGAAGTCAACGCACGCTTGCAGTCGGAAGGCTGGACGGTTCTGCGCTTTTTCGGCAAGCAAATTCAGCGCAACGTCGACGAATGTGTTCGACTTGTCGCCGAAACCGTCGCCCGCCGAAAATCGGAGGTGTCAACGTGTCGAAATATCGAATGATTGAGCTGTTCGCGGGCATCGGCGGAATTCGTTTGGGCTTTGAACGCGCTTTCGGTCACGACGTTGAAACGGTTTTCGTCAGCGAAATTGACGAACACGCACGACAAACTTACGCGGAAAATTTTCATGACGACTTCAAACCTGCGGGCGACATCACGAAAATTGACGCCGACGAAGTTCCGAAATTCGACATCTGTCTTGCGGGCTTCCCGTGTCAGGCGTTTTCGATTGCCGGCCGCCGCGCAGGTTTCGACGACGATTATCACGGCATTTGTCGCGGCACGCTGTTTGCCGAAGTCGTGCGAATTTGCGAACATCACAAGCCGAAAGTCATTTTCTGCGAAAACGTCAAAGGTCTCGTCAATCACGACCGCGGTCGCACGTTCAAGATAATCTGCGCGGCTTTTGAGCAAATCGGTTACAAAGTTTTCGCCAAAGTGTTGAACAGCCGCGATTTCGGTTTGCCGCAGAACCGCGAACGGATTTACATCGTCTGCTTCGACAAAGACATTGCGCCCGAACGTTTCGATTTTCCCGCGCCGTGCGACGAAAGCTTTTCGATTCGCGACATATTGGACAATCCGCCCGTGCCCGCGAAATATTACTTGAGCGACGTTTATCTCGAAACGCTCCGCAGGCACCGCCAACGCCACGAGGCGGCGGGTCACGGTTTCGGCTACGAAGTCAAAGATCTCGACGGCGTGTCGAACGCTTTGGTTTGCGGCGGCATGGGACGCGAACGAAATTTAATCGTCGACGCCCGCCCGCACTCGTTGACGCCGACGACCAAAATTAAAGGTACCGTCAACGCCGAAAACATCCGCAAGTTGACGCCGCGTGAATGGGCGCGACTTCAGGGCTTCGACGACGATTTTCGTTTGACGTGTTTCGACACGCAACTTTACAAACAATTCGGCAACGCGGTTTCCGTCAACGTCATTGAATCAATCGCGACCGAGATAAGGAGAGTGCTTGAACCCATGCGAGGCAACAAAGGCGAATGGAGCGAACTTTACGCGCTGTTGAGGTTGCTTGCCGACGGGAAAATTAAAACTACCGTCGCCGACGATTGTTGGATACCCGTCCTGCAAGTCATCCGCGAAGATAGCGAATCATTTAAACTGGAGTTTCGACGCAGTCAAAAAAATTTCGTCGAGCTGTACTCCAACAACGACCGTGTCTGCACGCTCAAAACCGACGATCTTGCCGACATGGCAACGAAAATTCTTGACGGCATTAACGGCGGCGGTGATTCGGCTTTCGAGATTGACGGCGCGGCGAAAATCATGGACGCGCTGAGCTTGACGAAAATCAAATCGCCCGCCAATCGCAAGGCGGACATCGAAGTCAAAATTCACGACCCGTTCACCGCTTACGACAGAATTTGTTGTTACTCTATTAAGTCTGACATCGGTCAACCGCCGACCTTGCTCAACGCTTCGCGGGCGACGAATTTCCGATTCAAGTTGCCCGACATGAACGCCGCACTTATGGAAAGCGTGAACAAATTGCCGCTGAAACAACGTCTCGAAAAGCTCGGCGGCATTGAATTCGATTCGATCAACAATGAAACTTTCGCGGGCAACCTCGACTTCATCGATACGCAGTTTGACAAAATCGTCGCCGAGATGCTCAAGATTTATTACGGCAAAGGCATTGCGAATTGCACGGAATTGGCTACCAAACTTGAAGACGACAATCCGCTCAAATTTCGCAACACGAAACTCTATCGTCACAAGATAAAAAAATTTCTCTGCGCGGTTGCACTGGGCTTACGACCCGCCAAAGTTTGGAACGGGCGCGACGAAGCTGACGGCGGCTATATCATCGTCAAAGAAAGCGGCGACATTGTTGCGTACAATCTTTATAACCGCGACGAATTCGAGAGTTATCTGCTCAACAACACGCGGCTGGAAACGGCGAGCACCGGTCGACACAAGTTCGGCACCGTCTGCACAACGGGGGGGGGTTACTTTATCGATCTCAACCTGCAAATTCGTTTCCGGAACAATCCGCGCCCGGCGTGAAAATTCGCAAAGTATGCATTGCAGTTTACAACTTTATAGCCGCGTGATATAATTCGCCGCAATTCGTAGGTTCGGGCGTTGCGAAAAAATTCCCGGCACCCGACACCTGACACCTGAGTTTGAGAGGAGACTTTCGAGAGTTTATGAGCAAGAAAATGAAGACGATGGACGGCAACCAGGCGGCGGCGTATATCTCCTACGCATTTACGGACGTGGCCGCGATTTATCCGATAACGCCGTCGTCGCCGATGGCCGAAGATGTCGACGTCATGGCGGCGCACGGCACCAAAAATATTTTCGGGCAGAAAGTTCGTCTCGTCGAAATGCAGTCCGAAGCGGGCGCGGCAGGTACAGTTCACGGCTCGTTGCAAGCGGGCGCGTTGACGACAACTTACACCGCGTCGCAAGGCTTTTTGTTGATGATTCCCAACCTGTACAAAATCGCGGGCGAACAACTTCCCGGCGTTTTTCACGTGTCGGCACGCGCTTTGGCAACGTCGACGCTCAACATTTTCGGCGACCACCAAGACGTTATGGCGGCGCGTCAAACCGGTTGCGCCATGTTCGCAGAATCCAGCGTGCAGGAAGTCATGGACTTGTCGGCGGTCGCTCACCTCGCGGCTATCAAAGGACGCATTCCGTTTATCAACTTTTTTGACGGCTTCCGCACGTCGCACGAAATTCAAAAGATCGAAGTGATTGATTACGCCGACCTTGCGAAGATTTTGGATTTCGACGCGGTCAACAAGTTCCGTCGCAACGCGCTCAATCCCGATCACCCCGTAATTCGCGGCACGGCGACGAATCCCGACGTTTACTTCCAGATTCGCGAAACCGTCAACAACGATTATGAGCAACTGCCCGACCTCGTCGAAGAAATTATGGCGGATGTCGCCAAAGTCACGGGACGCGTGCATCACGTTTTCGACTACTTTGGTGCGCCCGACGCCGACAGAATCATTATCGCTATCGGCTCCGGCTGTCAAACGGCGGAGGAAGCGGCAAATTACCTCAACGCTCGCGGCGAAAAAGTCGGTGTCGTCAGCGTGCACCTTTATCGCCCGTTCAGCGTGAAACATTTCCTCAACGCGATTCCGAAAACCGTCAAGAAAGTCGCCGTACTCGACCGCACGAAAGAATCGGGCGCAGTCGGTGAACCGCTGTATCTCGACGTGAAATCTGCCTTCTACGACGCGGACATCAAACCCGTTATCGTCGGCGGACGTTTCGGTCTCGGCGGCAAGGACACCACGCCCGAACAGATGCTTGCGGTTTTCGACGAACTCAAAAAAGATTCGCCGCTCAACGGTTTCACAATCGGTATCAACGACGACGTGTCGCACAAGTCTTTGACCGTTGCTTATCATGACGTTGACTTGACGCCCGAAGGTACCACCGCGTGCAAATTCTGGGGTCTCGGCTCGGACGGCACTGTCGGCGCGAACAAGTCAGCAATTAAAATTATCGGCGACAACACCGACCTTTACGCGCAGGCTTATTTCGCTTACGACAGCAAAAAATCGGGCGGCATCACCATGAGCCACCTGCGTTTCGGCAAGCTCCCGATAACGTCGCCGTATTTGATTACAAAGCCCGACTTCGTCAGCTGTTCGCAGAAAAGTTACGTGCACCACTACAATTTGATTGCGGGCATGAAGCGCGGCGGCACGTTCCTTTTGAACACCGACTGGAGCGACGAAAAACTCGGCAAGAAACTCAAGCCGTCAATGAAGCGTTACATTCTCGACAACGACATTCAAGTCTACACCGTCAACGCCGTGAAAATCGCGGGCGAACTCGGTCTCGGCGGACGTTTCAACATGGTTATGCAAGCGGCGTTCTTCAAGCTGGCGAACATCATTCCGATTGACGAAGCGGTCAAATATCTCAAAGACGCCGTCGAAAAATCTTACGGCTCGAAGGGTCAAAACGTCGTCGACATGAACTGCGGCGCGATTGACCAAGGCATTGCCGCCTTGCACAAAGTTGACCTGAGCACGTGGGACGTTGACGACTCAAGCATGAATCGCGGCTTGCAACAGGTTGACCCGCCCGAATTTATTACCGAACTGCAAAACGTCATGAACCGTCAGGAAGGCGACAACCTTGCCGTGAGCAAATTCGTCAAGCTTGCGGACGGCACGTTCCCCGTCGGCGGCTCGGCTTACGAAAAGCGCGGCACCGCGATTAAAGTTCCCGCGTGGGACAAGTCCAAATGCATCGGTTGCAATCAATGTTCGTTCGTGTGCCCGCACGCCGCGATTCGTCCCGTGTTGACGACAAACGACGAACTTGCCAATGCGCCCGAAGGCATGGAGTCAATCCCGTCGAAAATTTCTCGCGGCGCGTACAACTTGACAATTGCCGTGTCTACGCTTGACTGTCTCGGTTGCGGAAACTGCGCGCAGGTTTGTCCGAAACAGGCGTTGACGATGGTTCCGTTCAACGACGAAGCCAAAGCTCGGCAAAAAGTTTTCGACTTCGGCACCGACCCGAAAAAAGTTGCGCCCAAAGTCAACCCGACGAAAAAAACGACCGTTATCGGCAGCCAATTCGAGAAGCCGTTGTTCGAGTTCAGCGGAGCCTGCGCGGGTTGCGGCGAAACTCCTTACGCGAAACTGTTGACGCAACTTTTCGGCGACCGCATGATGATTGCCAACGCAACGGGCTGTTCGTCGATTTGGGGCGCGTCAGCTCCCGCAATGCCGTACACGACAAACGTCAACGGGCACGGTCCCGCCTGGGGCAATTCGCTCTTCGAGGACAACGCGGAGTACGGTCTCGGCATGTTCCTCGGCGTCAAAGCAGTTCGCGACGCGTTGGCGGCCGACGTTGCCAAAGCCGTCGACGAAAACATTTCCGACGAACTCAAAGCCGCTTTGACCGATTGGCGCGACAACTTCAACGTCAGCGAAAACACTCGCGAACGTGCCGACAAGTTGACCGCAGTGCTTGAAGCTCAACGCGGCGACAACGCTTTGCTCAACAAGATTTATGACAACCGCGATTTCTTCGTCAAACGTTCGCAGTGGATTCTCGGCGGCGACGGTTGGGCTTACGATATAGGTTACGGCGGACTTGATCACGTTTTGGCAAGCGGCGAAGATGTCAACGTTTTTGTTTTCGACACGGAAGTTTACTCGAACACGGGCGGACAGGCGTCGAAGGCGACTCCCGCGGCAGCTATTGCTCAATTCGCGGCGACCGGCAAGCGCACGAAGAAAAAAGA